>NZ_JBIUBL010000012.1:0-262621 GCF_044548015.1 Streptomyces sp. NPDC052236
GGGGGGGGGGGGGGGGGGGGGGGGGTGGGGGGGGGCCCCCCCGCTCCCCCCCCCCCCCCCCCCGGCCCCCGGGGGGGGGGGGGGGCCGGGGGGGGGGGGGCCCCCGCCCCCCCCCCCATCGACCGTACGACCGCATCGACCGTTTCCCCTTGCAACCGGACCACGCCACGATGGCTGAGAGTCCCCGCCCGTTCCGGGCCCGCGCCCGGCGGTGTGCTCTTCCAGCAGCGCACGGGCCTGCGCGGACGACAGGCGGGCCAGGGCGGCGGTGGGTGACGAACACCGGCCCGCGTGTGCCGTCCTTGTGCATCGGGGGGCAGGAACCGTGCCGTGCCGACGTCCACGTAGTCAGCCGCCCGCCAGGACCGACCGGGGGCTCAATGCTTACTGATCCAGCCCCCATTCCGCGGCCGCGTCCAGCAGCCAGTCGGTCAGGTAGCCGGCGAAGGACGAACGGACCAGCACCCAGAATCCGGCACTGGGTTCGTCCCGGGCGACCAGCACGATCTGTGCGCGGGCCAGGGTGGTCTGGGCGCAGCGCCCGGCCCCGAAAGCACGCGGGTGCAGATCCAGCGGGCAGCCGTGTGCCAGCAGGTCGCGGGCGTGTGGACCCGCGACGAGGAGGGTGGTCCGCTGGGCGGAGACATCGGTGACGGACACGGGCTCGTCGCCGACGGCCCCCCGGACCCGGCTCTCCAAGTCCTGCTGACTGCCCGGCGGGCCAACCACCAGCCACTCGTCAGGGCCGAGCCACAGAGCGGTCAGATCCCCGGCACGTACGAGAGTGTTGGGTTCGAGGGGCAGTTGGAGACCCAGCGCGAGCCCGACGGCGTCCGCTGCCGCTCCCTTGGCGTCGAGCCGGATGTCGACCTGGGTCAGGAAGGGGAGTTCGGCCAGCCGGACCGCGCCCCCGGAAGCGCGGGTTGCGGCGGCCAGGCGGCCGGCAACATCCGTCAGGGGACTGCGGAGCGGGACGGAAAGGGCGGTGTCAGCCATCGCGGCGGGCTCCCTCGGGATCGTAGAGGACGGGGCTTGCGACGGTCACCGGGACCAGCCGGTCGCCCACGGGGGCGTACAGCCGCTCCCCGATGCGGTCCCGGCCGCCCTTGACCAGGGCGAGGGCGAAGGTCCGGCCGAGCGCCGCGCTGCGGTAGCTGGAGGTGACGTGGCCGAGCATCGGGACGGGCGGGGCGGGCAGCACACTGTCGACGACCAGGTGCGTGCCCTCGGGGAGGAAGGTGCCGGGGTCCTCGGGGAGCAGACCGACCAGGTGCTTGCGGTCGGGGCGTGCGGTGTCGGCACGGGCGTAAGAGCGCTTGCCGATGAAGTCGGGCTTCTTCTTCGACACCACCCAACTCATGCCGAGGTCCTGCGGTGTCACCGTGCCATCCGTGTCCTGGCCGACGATCGGGTAGCCCTTCTCGGCGCGCAGGACGTGCATGGTCTCCGTGCCGTACGGGGTGATGCCGAACGGGGCGCCTGCCTCGTACAGTGCCTCCCACAGGGCGAGGGCCTGCCACGGCGACACATTGATCTCATAGGCCAGTTCGCCGGAGAAGCTGATCCTGCACACCCTGGCCGCGATGCCCGCGACAATCGTGTCCCGCCACGCCATGAACGGGAAGCTGTCGGTGTCCACCGACAACGTCGGCGCGAGCGCACCCAGCACGTCGCGGGAGCGGGGGCCGACCAGGGCGACGGTGGCCCACTGCTCGGTGACCGAGGTGCAGTGGACGCGCAGCTCCGGCCACTCGGTCTGCAGCCACTCCTCCATCCAGTCCAGTACGGCGGCCGCGTTGCCCGTCGTGGTGGTGACCAGGAAGCGGTCGGGGCTCAGGCGGATGACGGTGCCGTCGTCGAAGACCATGCCGTCCGGGCGGCACATCACGCCGTAGCGGATCATGCCGACCTTCAGGGTCCTCATCATGTTGGTGTAAAGCCGGTCCAGGAAGACGCCCGCGTCGGGCCCCTGCACATCGATCTTGCCGAGGGTGGAGGCGTCCATGAAGGCGACGCTCTCCCGGGCGGCTGCGCACTCGCGCAGCACGGCGGTGTCCATGTCCTCGCCGTCGTGCGGGTAGTACCGGGGCCGCTTCCACTGGCCGACGTTCTCGAACAGGGCGCCGTGCGTGACGTGCCAGTCGTGCAGGGCGGTCACCCGTACCGGGTCGTGGAGCACGCCGCGGTCGCGGCCCGCGAGGGTGGCGAAGGAGACAGGGGTGTAGGGCGGCCGGAACGTGGTCGTGCCGAGGGAAGAGATGTCCACGCCGAGCAGTTCGGCGACGATGCCACTGGCCAGGACGCCGGAGGTCTTGCCCTGGTCGTTGGCGGTGCCGGCCGTGGTGTAGCGCTTGGTGTGCTCGACCGAGCGCATACCGGCGCCGGTCGCACGGGCCAGGTCGTCGACCGTGACGTCGCGCTGGAGGTCGACGAAACGGGGTGCGTCGGTGGCGCCGGGGACGAGGAAGACCTGCATGGGTGGACACTGCGGTTCGGCGGCCACGTCGGGAAGGCGGGGCACCTCGCAGGTGTAGCCCTCGGCCTCGATCGCGCGGGTACCGGCAGCGGCGCCCTGTGCGAGCGCCCCGGCCAGGTCGAGGACGCCGTTCGCGCTGCCGGCGACCTCGACGGCCTGGCCGCAGGTGTCGGGAACGAAGGAGCCGAGCTTGTCGTCGTAGCGCAGCTTTCCGCCCGCCTGGCTGAACAGGTGCGCGACGGGGTTCCAGCCGCCGGAGACCAGCAGCAGGTCGACGGCGAACTCCCGGCGCGCTGTGGACTCCCCGTACGGGGCGACGGTCACCGCGGCGAGACGCGTGCCGCCTTCCGTGCCGGTGACGGCATGTCCGGTCAGCACCTCGATCCCGGCCTCCCGGGCACGGCGCGCCCACTCCCCCGGCTCGGACCGGGTGTCGACGATCGCCGCGATCTCCACGCCCGCCGCGGCGAGATCGAGCGCAACGGCGTAGGCGCTGTCGTTGGTGGTGAAGACGACAGCTTGGTGGCCGGGCAGGACGCCGTGGCGGTTGACGTAGGCGCGGGCCGAGGCTGCCAGCATCACACCGGGGCGGTCGTTGTCCGCGAAGGCCAGCGAGCGCTCGTGGGCGCCGGTGGTGAGAACCACGCGACGGGCGCGGATGCGCCAGACCCGCTCGCGGGAGACGTGCGTGGGCGCGGCGGCCCCCAGGTGGTTGGTGCGGCGCTCGACGGCGAGGAGGTGGTTGTCGTCGTAGTGCCCGAACACGGTGGTGCGGCGCAGCACGCGTACTTCGGGCGCGGCTTCGAGCTGCGCGCCGACCTCGTTCGCCCAGTCGAGGAGCTCGCCTGTCCCCAGCAGACTGCCGCCCAGCTCAGGCTGGTCGTCGGCGAGGATGACGCGTGCTCCGCTGAGGGCGGCGGCTGCCGCGGCGGCGAGTCCGGCCGGTCCGGCGCCGACGACGAGCAGGTCGCAGTGCGCGTGGACGGCGTCGTAGCGGGCGGGGTCCGGCTCGGTGGCGAGCCGCCCCTGGCCGGGCAGGCTGCTCGCCACCAGGCCGTCGTACAACTCGACCGTCGTCGCGGGCAGCATCGGCTCGGGGAAGGGTGCCTCGATCTGGACGACCGCGTTGGGCTCCTCGACGCCGGCGGAGAAGATACCGCGGGGGCGGCCGAGCTTGATACTCGTGCCGGCCTGGATGACGCCGTTGGCGAGGAGGGCGGAGGCGAGGGTGTCTCCGCGGAAACCCTCGTACTGGGTGCCGTCGAAGGTGAAGCTCAGCCGCTCGTCGCGGTGGATCCGGCCGCGGGTGGGCAGGCGGAACGGCTGGTTCTCCTCCACCCCGCCCCTTCCCGCTGCATCCGGTACGCGGCTGCCGCCACGTGGCAAGAGCTCTCCCCTGGACCCCGCTGGGGGCTCCGCCGGTGTCGCTGGATGTGGCTCAATGGTGGCCGAACGCGGCTCGGTAGCGACCGGACGTGGCACGACAGTGGCCGGACGTGGCTCGGCAGTGGCCGGACGCGGCTCCCCCGCCCGGTACACCGTCAGGATCTCGTTCGTCGCCGTGTCCCGCACCGCGTTGAACCAACGGCGGCAGCCCGCCGCATGGTTCCAGCGTTCGGCGAACGGGCCCTTGGGGTTGTCGCGGAAGAAGAGGTAGCGCGCCCACTCCTCGTCGGTCAGGGCTGCGGGGTCCTGGGGATAGGGCACGTGCGCCTGGCCGCCGTAGTGGAACTCGGCCTCGTCACGGGGCCCGCACCAGGGGCATGGGATGAGAAGCATGGGTTCGGCTCCCTAGTGGGCCACTGCGGCTGCGCCGTGCTCGTCGACGAGCGCGCCGGTGGTGAAACGGTCGAGCGAGAAGGGGGCGTTGAGGCGGTGAGGGGTGTCGTGGGCGATGGTGTGGGCGTAGACCCAGCCGACTCCCGGGGTGGCCTTGAAGCCGCCGGTGCCCCAGCCACAGTTGAGGTAGAGGTTGTCGACCGGAGAGAGGCCGACGATGGGTGAGGCGTCGGGGCTGACGTCGACGATGCCGCCCCAGGTCCGCAGCACATGGGCGCGGGCGAAGACCGGGAAGAGCTCCAGGGCGGCGGACATCTGCTCTTCGATGATGTGGAAGGCGCCGCGCTGGGTGTAGGAGTTGTACGAGTCGATGCCCGCGCCCATCACCAGCTCGCCCTTGTGCGCCTGGCTGACGTACACATGGACCGCGTTGGACATGACGACTGTCGGGTGCACCGGCTCAAGGAGCTCGGAGACCAGCGCCTGCAACGGGTGGCTCTGCAGGGGGAGTTCGATCCCCGCCATGGCGGCCAGGACCGAGGTGTGGCCCGCTGAGCACAGGGCCACCTTGCCCGCCGCGATCGGGCCCAGCGTGGTCTGGACTCCCACCACCCGGCCACCGACCACGTCCAGACCGGTGACCTCGCAGTTCTGGATGATGTCGATCCCGGCCGCATCGGCGGAGCGGGCCAGGCCCCACGCGACGTGGTCGTGCTTGGCGATGCCGGCGCGCGGCTGGTAGGTGCCGCCCAGGACCGGATAGCGCACGTCCGGCGAGATGTTGACGATCGGGCAGACCTCTGAGACCTGCTGGGCGTCGAGCCATTCGGCGTCCACGCCGTTGAGCCGGTTCGCCTCGACGCGGCGCACGCTGTCGCGGACGTCCTGGAGGCTGTGGTCGAGGTTCAGCACGCCGCGCTGGGAGAAGAGGATCGGGTAGTCGAGCTCGTCCGCCAGTCCCTCCCACAGCTTGAGCGAGTGCTCGTAGATGCCGGCGCTCTCGTCCCACAGGTAGTTGGAGCGGATGATGGTGGTGTTGCGGGCCATGTTGCCGCCCGCGAGCCAGCCCTTCTCCAGTACGGCGACGTTGGTGATGCCGTGGTTCTTCGCCAGATAGTGGGCGGTGGCGAGGCCGTGGCCGCCGCCGCCCACGATCACCACGTCGTACGACCGCTTGGGCTCGGGCGTGCGCCACAGCCAGTCGGGGTGTTCCGGGAGTTCGGCGCCGGGGGTTCGGGGACTCATCGGGCGTCTCCTGAAGGACCGGAAAGGTGCGAGTAGAGCGGGTGCTTGGCGGCCAGCGCCTCCGTACGGGCGCGCAGGGCGGCGGTGTCGGGCTCGGGCTGGAGGGCCAGCGCGATCACGTCGGCGACCTCGGCGAAGTCCTCCTTGGTGAAGCCGCGGGTGGCCAGGCCCGGTGGGCGCACCTGCCTGGCACTCGGGATGCGCGCGTGCGGCACGGCGTTCATAACGGCTCGGTCATGAACGTGCATGACCACGCAATTACGCGATATAGCGACCAGTTTCGGTCGCCGGGATGCGGTTGAGTAGCGACCACAGATAGTGTCGCGTTTGCGATCTGGGACGCCGGGAACGGCGCCAGCGTGCGGGGCCTCTGCTCCACCAGAGAGATGGTTCAGAGCCTCCCCGTCGCCTCTGGCCGTACCCACTTGGCCAGGTCGTGCAGGAAACCGGCCTCCCGGGATCGGAACACGCACAGGATGCGTGTCGCCGCCTCGGGGACGAGTACGCCGGGGACCAGTGCGTCCAAGACCGTTCGGGGCGTGCCAGTGCGCGGATTCACTCCCGCTTACTGCAAAGGAACGGTTGGGGTGCAGTCCGGCTGCGACGAGACCGGCAAAGCCCACCATGTCGGCCACGGGATACGCGCCGACCTCGTCGGTGAGGCGGCGGAAGCGGGCGAAGTCCAGCGGCCGCCGCATCGCCGACCAGCCCGCGGTGATCATCTTGGGGCGGTGTTCCTTGGCGAGGTGTTCCACCTCGTCCATGTCGACGAGGTTGTCCGCCTCGGCCACGTGATAGGGTACGACATTGAGCATCTTGCCGCTGTAGTTGAGGCGCATGCCGTGGGTGAGGTGCCCGCCGTGCGCGAGGTCGAGGCCGAGGATCGTGTCCCCGGGCTGGAGCAGCGCGAAGAAGACGGCGGTGTTCGCCTGGGCGCCGGAGTGCGGCTGGACGTTGGCGAAGCCCGCGCCGAAGAGGGACTTGATCCGCTCGATGGCCAGCCGCTCGGTGACGTCGACGTGTTCGCAGCCGCCGTAGTACCGGCGGCCCGGGTAGCCCTGGGGGCCCCTCCCAGGCGAAGCTCTGGGGGAGTACTTGTTGGTGAGGACCGAGCCCTGCGCCTCCATCACCGCCGAGGGTGCGAAGTTCTCGGAGGCGATCATTTCGAGGGTGGACTGCTGGCGATGCAGCTCGGCGCGGAGCACGGCATGGACCTCGGGGTCCAGCTCCGCCAGGGGGGTGTTCAGCGCGTTCATACGGTGCTCGCGTTCCTCTCGGCGGCCTCGACGACATTGGCGAGCAGCATCGCCCGCGTCATGGGTCCCACGCCCCCGGGCATCGGCGCGAGCCACCCGGCGACCGTGGCCGCGTCCGGGTGCACATCGCCGACCAGCCCGTGGTCGGTGCGGGTGATGCCGACGTCCAGGACCGCCGCGCCGGGGCGCAGCATGTCCTTGGTGATCAGCCCGGGCGAGCCGGCGGCCGCGATGACGATGTCCGCCTCGCGTACGTGCCAGGCCAGGCCCTTGGTGCCGGTGTGGCAGAGGGTCACGGTGGCGTTCTCGGACTTGCGGGTGAGCAGCAGTCCGATGGGCCGTCCGACCGTGATGCCCCGACCGATCACGCACACCCGCGCTCCCGCGAGCGGCACGTCGTGACGGCGGAGCAGTTCGACGATGCCGCGCGGGGTGCAGGGCAGCGGGGCCTCGACGCCGAGGGCCAGGCGGCCGAGGCTGACGGGGTGCAGGCCGTCGGCGTCCTTGGCCGGGTCCATGCGTTCCAGGACGGCATTGGCGTCCAGGTGGCGCGGGAGCGGGAGCTGGACGATGTAGCCGGTACAGGCCGGATCGGCGTTGAGCTCGTCGATCACGTCCTCGACCTGCTGCTGAGTGGCGTCGGCGGGCAGTTCACGCCGGATGGAGGCGACGCCGATCTGCGCGCAGTCACGGTGCTTGCCCGTGACGTAGGCGTGGCTGCCCGGGTCGTCACCGATCAGGACGGTGCCCAGCCCGGGTGGGTGGCCGTTGGTGGCGGTCAACTTGGCCACGCGCTCGGCGAGTTCGCGGCGGATCGCGGCGGCGGTCGCCTTGCCGTCGAGCAACTGTGCGTTCACCGGCGGTACTCCTTCCCTCGGTTTCCTCGGTTTCCCCCGGTGCGGGCGCGGAACGCGCCGGCGGAGAGCAGGGCTTGCCGTTCGGCTGCGTGCCGACGGGACGCCCTAGCCACGGAGGCGGGACATGGTCGGGTCGAACAGGGGCTCCTCGGCGACGACCGCGTCGACGCGCTGGTCGAAGTAGCCGATGTGCAGGGCGCGGCCGGTGGTGGCGAGCTCCGCCGGGAGCCACGCGTAGGCGATGCCCTTGCCGATGGTGTAGCCGTAGGCGGCGCTGGTGACATAGCCGACGGGGCGGTCACCGTCGTACACCGGCTCCTTGCCCATGACGACGGCGTACGGGTCGTCGATGGTGAGGCAGGTCAGCCTGCGCCGCACGTCGGCCTTGCGCCGTTCGAGCGCGGCCTTGCCGATGAAGTCGTCCTTGTCGAGCTTGACGGCGAACCCTACCCCGGCCTCGTAGGGGTCGTGTTCGTAGGTCATGTCGGTGCCGAAGGAGCGGTACCCCTTCTCCAGGCGGAGGCTGTTGAAGGCGCCTCGGCCGGCCACGATGCCGCCCAGCGGCCGGGCCGCCTGCCACAGGGTGTCCCACAGCTTCTGGCCCAGGTCGGCGGTGGTGTACAGCTCCCAGCCGAGCTCACCGACGTAGGACAGGCGCATCGCGGTGACGGGGACGGAGCCGATGTGGGCGCGCTTGGCGCGGAAATACTTCAGACCGCCGGCCGAGAAGTCCGCGTCGGTGAGCGGCTGCAGGACGTCGCGGGCGAGCGGTCCCCACAGGCCGATGCAACAGGTGCCGGGGGTGATGTCGCGTACGGCGACGGATCCGTCGGCGGGGAGGTGGCGGGTGAACCAGTCGAGGTCCAGGTTGCCGTTGGCGCCGGCCTGGAAGAGATCGGGGGCCAGCCGGGCGACGGTGATGTCGCTGCGGATGCCGCCGTCCTCGTCCAGCAGCAGGGTGTACGTGACGGAGCCGACGGACTTGTCGACCTTGCTGGTGCACAGCCGCTCCAGCAAGGCGGCGGCTCCGCGCCCGCTGATCTCGAGCCGCTTGAGGGCCGTCATGTCGTACATCGCGACGGTTTCACGGGTGGTCTGCGCCTCGGCGCCGACGATGGGCGACCAGTAGCGTGCGGCCCAGTCGTTGGGAGTGGGGATGGAACGGCCCTCGACCAGGCCTGCGTTGGCCTCGTACCACTGGGGGCGCTCCCAGCCGTTCGCCTCCAGGAAGAAGGCGCCCAGCCCCTGCTGGCGGGCGTGGAACGGGCTCATGCGGATCGGGCGCGGGTCCCCCGACGGCTGGAGGGGGTGCAGGATGTCGTAGACCTCGACAAAGTTCTGGCAGTCGCGGGCCAGCACGTACTCCGGGGCGAGCTGGTGCGGCTCGAAGCGGTTGAGGTCGCACTCGTGCAGGTCGAAGGACGAGCAGTGGCCGTCGACCAGCCATTCGGCCACGGCCCGCCCCACGCCCGCGGAGTGGGTGACCCAGACGGCCTCCGCGACCCAGAAGCCCTTGACGTCCGGGGATTCACCGAGGAGGGGCAGGCCGTCGGTGGTGAAGGAGAACAGGCCATTGATGCCTTCCTCGACCTTGGCCTCCCGGGTGGCGGGGAGCAGTGCCTGGGTCTCGGTCCAGGCATCCGCGAAGTCGTCCTCGGTGAACTTCAGGACGGACGGCATCTCGTCGGCGTCGTCGACGGACAGGATGTCGTCGGCGGAGACCGGCATCGGACGGTGGCCGTAGTAGCCGATACCCAGGCCGTCGAAGCGGTCGCGATAGTAGAGGTCGGCGTCCTGGTGGCGCAGGATCGGGTGCACCGCCTCCTGCGTCTGGCCCGCCAGGGCCGGTACCGGGCCGGTCCAGGCCAGTTGGTGGGCGAGCGGGGTGAGCGGGAGATTCATGCCGACCATGCGGGCGATCTTCGGGCCCCAGATGCCGGCGCAGCACACGACGATGTCGGCGGGGATCTCGCCCTGGTCGGTGAGGACGCCGGTCACGCGGCCCTCGCTCTGCTGTACGTCGAGGACTTCATGGCGGGCGAGGAAGCGTACGCCGCGCTCGGTGGCCCGCCGGATCTGCGCCTCGACGGCGAGTACGGCCTTCGCGAGGCCGTCCGTCGGGACCAGCAGACCACCGAGGACCTTGTCCGGATTCACGAGCGGGTGCTGTTCGACGCACTCCTCGGGGCTCAGCAGCCGGCCCTCGATGCCCCAGGCGGTGAGCCAGCCGTGGCGGCGGTGGAGTTCCGTGACGCGCTCGGGGGTGGTCGCCACTTCGAGGCCACCGACCTGCAGGAAACAGGGCTGACCGTCGACGTCGAGCGAGCAGAACTTCTCGACGGTGTACCGGGCCAGCTCGGTCATGGCCTTGGAGGAGTTCGTCTGGAAGACCAGGCCCGGTGCGTGTGACGACGATCCCCCCGTGGCGGGAAGCGGGCCCTGGTCGACCACGGTCACTTCGGTCCAGCCTCGCGCGGAGATCTCGTCGGCGAGGGCCGCTCCCACCACGCCCGCTCCGATGATGACCACCCGGGGTCCCGCCATTGCCGCACCTCCGATTTGAAAGCGATCCAGTTGCTTTCTACGCAACATGATTCAGGCTGCGCAACTCAATGTGCCGGTCGCGGGGGTGCGTGTCAAGGGTCCGTGACGTCGGAGAACAAGCCCGAACGCGACGGGGCCCGGCAGGCTGCCAGCGCAGCCTGCCGGGCCCTTCCGGAGGGTTTCCGGGTCACTCGTGCGCGACGGTCCGTCGTCGGCCCGGCGGCCGGAGACGGTGCCGCCCTGCGCCCTACTTGATCCAGGCGTCGACCTTGTCGCGATTGGCCTCGACCCACTTCTTCGCCGCCGCGTCGGGCGACATCTTGTCCACGGCGATGTACTTGGCCACGGTGTTCTGGTCGTCGTTCGTCCAGTTGAACTTCTTCACCAGGTCATAGGCCGGACTGCCGGACTTGGCGAACTTCGCGCTGACGATCTTGTCGAGGTTGTACACGGGATAGTCGCAGGCGACCTTCGCCGCCTCGGCGTCACAGCCCGTCTTGTATTCGGGCAGCTTGACCTTCACCAGCGGCACCTCGGACATGAACCACTGCGGCTCGTAGAAGTAGCCGATCACCCATTCCTTGTTCTTCTCGGCCTTCCGGAACGCCTGGATGAGGGCGGTCTCGCTGCCCGCGTACACCACCTTGAAGTCCAGCTTCAGGTTCTTCACCAGCGCCTCGTCGTTGGTGACGAACGACGGGTCTCCGTCGAGGAGCTGACCCTTGCCGCCCGACTCCGAGGTCTTGAACTTGTCGGCGTACTTGTTCAGGTTCTTCCAGTCGGTGATGTCCGGGTACGCCTTGGCCAGCCACGGCGGCACATACCAGCCGATGAGACCCTTGTTACCGGTCTGACCCGCATCGACGGCAGTCTTCTGGTCGGTGATGTACTTCTTCTTCAGGTCGTCGTGACCCCAGTTCTCGATGACGGCGTCGACCTCGCCCGTCCCGAAGCCCTGCCAGGCGATCTCTTCCTTCAGGTCCTTCTTGGTGACCTTGCAGCCGAGGTCGTGCTCCGCCACATACGCGACGACCGCCGCGTCGGCCTCGTAGCCGACCCACGGGTTGACGGCGAGGTTGAAGGTGCCGCACTTGCCGGAGCTGCCCGAGCCGGCGGAGCTGTCGTCACCGACCTTCGCGCCGCCACAGGCCGTGAGGGTGAGGCTGAGGACCGCTATACCGGCCGCGCCGGCTCTCCACTGTCTTGCTTGCCTTGCCATGATCAGTGCTCCTTATGCGCTCGTACGTCGAGCCGCTGCCTGAGTGATCCGGTCGAACATGACTCCGAGCAGTACGATGGCGAGCCCCGCCGCCAGCCCCTTGCCGTACAGCTGCCCCTGCGAGAATCCGGCCACGACGTCGTAGCCGAGGGCGCCCGCTCCCACCAGGCCGCCCACAACAACCATCGACAACACGTAGATGAGGCCCTGGTTGGTCGCGAGCGTCAGGGCACTGCGTGACATCGGCAGTTGAACCTTGGTGATGATCTGCCAGGTGTTGCACCCGGCAGCCGTGGCCGCTTCGACGGTGGTTTCGGGCACGGCCCTGACACCATCCGCGATGATCTTGATGGTGACCGGCACCGCGTAGACGACTGCGGCGACGATCGCCGTGAACCGCGTCGCGCCGAACAGCGCGAGAAACGGCACGAGATAGACGAACGGCGGCATGACCTGGGCGGCGTCCAGGGTGGGCCGCAGCAGCCGGTCCACCAGCGGACTGCGCCCCATCCACACCCCGAAGATGACACCGAGCACCATGACCAGCACGGTCGCCACGGCGGTGGACGCCAGCGTCGTCATGCTGTCCGACCACACGCCCGTGCCGACCAGCAGGCCCACGCACACGACCGTGGTGACCCCGGAGCGCCATCCGCCGAGCACCGCGCCGAGGGCAACCAGGACCGCGCCGACCAGCCACCACGGAGAGTCGGTCAGCACCGTCTGGAAGGGATTGAGCAGGCCGTTGGTGATTACGTCGCGGAATCCGTTCGTGACTCCCGAGAGATTGTCCTGCGCCCATGTGGTCATGCTGTCCGCCGCTTTGGCGATGGAGCTGCCGGTGCTGCCCTCGCCGGGGAACTCGGCCGCCCAAAGGTATGTGTGCGACATGTAGACCAGTACCGCCGCTACCACTCCGCCCGACGCCAGCAGCGGTCGCCGCCACTTGGCAAAGCGATTCGCCGAGCGCCGGGCCGCCTCCGCGCGTGAGCTCGCCGCGGTCGTGACCCGGTCAAGGACGATGGCCACCACGACAATGGCGAGGCCCGCGTTGAAGGCCGTGCCGACGTCGAGCGACTGCAGCGCCTGGACGACGGTCTTTCCGAGGCCGGGCGCGTCGATCAGGGCCGCGATGGTCACCATGGCCAGGGCGGCCATGATGGTCTGGTTGACGCCCATCACCACGGTCCGCCTGGACATCGGCAGCAGGACCTTCAGCAGCGTCTGCCGCTGTGTCGCGCCCAGCGAGTCGGCCGCTTCAACGGTGGTCTCCGGTACGGAACGGATGGCGTGCGCGGTGATGCGGATCGCCGGCGGTGCCGCGTATATCAGCGTGGCGATCGTGGCGGAGGCAGGACCGATGAGGAAGAACAGGGTCAGGGGGGCCAGATAGACGAAGGTCGGCATCGTCTGCATGAAGTCCAGGAAGGGCGTCATGATCCGGTTGAACCGGTCGGACAGTCCCGCCCACACACCCAGGGGGATCGCGAACAGCAGCGCCACGAGGACCGCGGAGAGGGTCAGCGCCAGCGTGTCCATGCTCTCCTGCCACAGACCCTGCAGCCCGAGGAAGGTGAAGCCGCCCACGGCCAGGAGCGCGACTCGCCAGTTGCCCACCGCCCAGGAGACGTATCCGGCGATACCGACGACGCCGAGCCAGCCGACCTGCGGCACCGGCCGGTCGGCGGACGGCTGGGAGATCAGGTCCTGGACGAAGGTCACCAGGGTGTCGATGACCAGGCGGATCTCGTTGAAGAAGTACAGGAAGAGCGGGTTGGAGTCGCGGTCCGCGCCGATCGAGTCGTTGACGTCATTGAACCAGCGATGCAGATCGGTGAGGTCCGCCGCCGCCAGCGTCAGGGTGTCCTTTCCACGCAGCACGGCGAAGAGGACCAGCCAGGCGACCAGGATCGCCGCCACCACCATGCGGCGGCTGACCCTGCGTGCGCCCGCGACGGGCGCGACCTCCTCCGACTTGCCTATCTTGTCTGCTTTGTCGGCATTCTCCGACTTCTCTACGGCAACGGTCATCATATGTCGCCTTCCTGCCCGGCGACCACCGCGAGGATCTCCTCATCGCCAACGATGCCGAGCAGCTTGCCGTTCTCGACGACCTTGACCGGCTTCTCGGCTGCCAGCACCGCCCGGGTGGCCTCCCGCACCACGACGTCCGGGCCCAACTCCGGGCCGTCCAGGGCGTCGTCCGGCTCCGCCGGGCGCATGATCCACCGCAGGGTCAGCACTTGGCCGCGCGGCACGTCCCTGACGAAGTCGCGTACGTAGTCGTCGGCGGGGGCGCCGACCAGTTCGTCGCCGGTACCGCACTGGACCATCTTGCCGTCGCGCATGATGAGGATGCGGTCGCCCAGCTTGAGCGCCTCGGAGAGGTCGTGGGTGATGAACACCATCGTCTTGCCGACCTCGTGGTGCAGACGGATGACCTCGTTCTGCATGTCACGGCGGATCAGCGGGTCGAGCGCCGAGAACGGTTCGTCGAAGAGGAGCACGTCCGGATCACCGGCCAGCGCCCGGGCCAGGCCGACGCGCTGCTGCATGCCGCCGGAGAGCTGGTCGGGGTAGGAGTTCTCGTATCCGGAGAGGCCGACAAGTTCGACGACCTCCAGCGCCCGCTTGGTGCGCTCCGCCTTACCCATGCCGCGGATTTCCAGGCCGAAGGACACATTGTCGACAACCCGGCGGTGGGGCAGCAGCCCGAAGTGCTGGAAGACCATGGAGAACTTGCTGCGGCGCAGTTCGCGCAGGCGCTTGTGGTCCGCGTCGCGGATGTCCTCGCCCTCGAAGACGATTTCACCCGCGGTGGGTTCGATCAGCCGGGTCAGACATCGCACCAGGGTGGACTTGCCGGAACCGGACAGGCCCATGACGACGAAGACCTCGCCGGGTGAGACCTCGAAGTTCACGTCGCGTACGGCGGCGGTGCATCCGGTGCGGTCCATCAGCTCGCGGCGGGTGAGCCCGCACAGCTCCTCGGAGTCCGGTACCTGGTCCGCCTTCGGTCCGAACACCTTCCACAACTTGCGCACGGATATGACCGGGGTGGGTGCCGGGTCCTGGGGCGTGCCGCGCCGCTGCGGCACCTCAGTCGTTGCTGGGGTCACGATCGGCCTCTTTTCGGCGTTCAGCCGCGGAACCAGTGCTGCGGCCGGGGTTGGATGTTCTGCCAGATGTGTTTGGGCTCTCGGTACTCGTCCAGGCCGGTCGGTCCCAGCTCCCGGCCCACACCGGAGTGCCCGAAGCCACCCCATTCCGCCTGCGGAACATAGGGGTGGTAGTCGTTGATCCACACCGTGCCGTGGCGCAGTCGGCGGGCGACCCGCTGGGCCTTCCCGGCGTCCTGCGTCCAGACGGCTCCGGCCAGTCCGTACTCGGTGTCGTTGGCGATGCGTACGGCGTCGTCCTCGTCGTGGAATCGCTCCACGGTGAGCACGGGGCCGAAGGACTCCTCGTGCACCACACGCATGTCCTGACGGCACTCGTCGAGCACGGTGGGCGGATAGTAGTGGCCGTTCGCCAGTGCGGGGTCACTGGGGCGTTCGCCACCGCAGCGCAGTACGGCGCCTTCGGCGAGGCCCGCCGCGACATACGCCCCGACCTTCTCCAGGTGCTGCGCGGAGATCAGCGCTCCGGTCTCGGCCTGGGGATCAAAGGGCCCACCGAGGCGGATCTGCCGGGCACGGCGGACGACCTCGTCGACGAAAGCGTCGTGGAGGAAGTCCTCGACGATCAGGCGGGCTCCGGCCGAGCAGACTTGCCCGGAGTGCAGGAAGACGGCGTCGGCGAAGACGACGTTCGGGTTCTTGCCGCCAAGTTCCAGCGCCACCCTCTTCACGGTCGAGGCGGCCGTGGCCATGATGCGCCTACCGGTCTCCAGGCCCCCGGTGAAGGAGACCATGTCGACGGCCGGGTCTTCAGAGAGCGGTGCGCCCACCTCGGGTCCGGTGCCCAGGACGAGATTGGCGGCACCGGCCGGGAGCCCGGCCTCCTGAAGTGCCCTCATCAGCAGGATCGACGTGGAAGGCGTGAGCTCACTGGGCTTCAGGACGATCGTGTTGCCCGCGAGCAGGGCGGGCGCGACCTTCCACGACGCCTGGAGCAGCGGATAGTTCCAGGGAGTGATCAGCCCGCACACGCCGACCGGTTCGTACACGACGCGGCTGACGGCGTCGTCTCGACCGGTGTCGATCACCCGGCCGGCATCGGCGCCCCCGATCCCGCCGTAGTAGCGGAAGCAGGAGACGACATCGGCGATGTCGTACTCGCTCTCCACCAGCCGCTTGCCGGTGTCCAGCGATTCGGCGCGGGCGAACTCCTTGGCGTCGCGCTCGATGAGCTCGGCGGTGCGCAGCAGCAGCGCACCGCGCTCTCGCTCGGGGGTGCGCGGCCAGGGCCCTTCGTCGAAGGCCCGGCGGGCCGCGGTGATGGCCGCTTCGGTGTCGGGACGCATCCCTTCGGACACGGTCGCGGCAAGCGTGCCATCAGCGGGACAGCGGATTTCCCGGTAGCCGCCGGCCACCGGATCCCGCCATTCTCCGTCCACATACAGCTCTGCCATGCGGGGAGCCCTTCGAGGGAATTTCGTTGCGCATTGCGCACCGCATTGCTTGTGATGGAACACTTTGGAGAATGCGTGGACCCACGTCAAGGGGTTGAAGGATGACGATTTCACCAAGCGGACAGCTGTCCCGCCCGCCCTTTGACCGCAAGCCGCGCCCGAGGCTCAGGTGCTCGCGAGTGCGGTGAAGGGATCGCCGGCCGGAGCTGTATCCCGGCTCCGCCCGGCTCTGTATACGGCCTCTGGCGGTGAGAGCACTGCACCCCCGGTCACTGTTGAGGCGCGGCTCAGCTGCTCAACCGGTCAAGCACAGCGCGGCGCCACCGCTCGGTCTCGGCGATCTGATTGAAGGTGAAGAGGTGCAGGCCGGCCACTCCCGCCGAGGGCGCGGTGAGCGCCTCGGCACTGCGTGCGAGCAGCCGCTCGGGCGAGTAGCCGCCGGGGGCCGCGAAGCGCAGGAACCAGGAGGGGTGCTTGGTCAGAAAGCGGGTCGACTCCCCCACGCCGATCTTCGCCGCCATGGACAGCAGCTTCGCCCGCTGTACCGGCCCCGCGACGCCCACATGGACGGGCAGGGTGACGTCGCGGCGGCGAATCCGGCCGATCCAGTCACCCAGCACCCGCGGATCGAAACACAGGTTGCTGACGATGTACGTGGCGTGCACCCGCTTGTCCCACATCGCCTGGATGGTGAGGTCGTCGTGGATGAACGGGTGGCTCTCTGGATAGCCGGTGATGCCGACATGAGCGAAGGGGCTGCCCAGCTCTCTCAGCCTGCGCAGCACCGGTAGCGCCCCGTCGTAGGCCCCGGCCGGCGGATCAGCGTCGCCCGCCGGGACGAAGACGTCTTCGACGCCCGCCTCGCGAAGCCGGTCGACGACGTCCTTCAGGTGCACGTCGTCCCGCAGCAGCCGCGCGGGCACATGCGGGACGACGCGGTAGCCGTGCGCTGCGAGCCGGGTGGCGAGGTCGAGCGTCGGCTTCAGGCCCTTGACCGGCGACGCCGTCACGGTGACGACGACGTCGCGCGGGACATGGGCGAGGATCTTGTCCTCGGTCGCCTTCGCGGGCAGCACCTCATAACGGACGCTGCGCAGCATTGCGCGGAAGAGTTCGCCGTCCAAGGTTTACCCGACCGGCTTCTGGGCGTCGCGGTGCCGGTAGTACGCGGCCTTGGAGGGCGGCAGCGGCTCCTTGCCGAGGATGAGGTCCGCCGCCTTTTCCGCGATCATCATCACCGGAGCGTAGATATTGCCGTTGGTGACATAGGGCATCACCGACGCGTCGACGACGCGCAGCCCTTCCACCCCGTGCACGCGCATGCTGGTGGGATCGACGACGGACATCTCGTCGGTGCCCATCTTGCAGGTGCAGGAGGGGTGGAGGGCGGTCTCACCCTCCTTGGCGACCCAGGCGAGGATCTCCTCGTCGGACTCCACGGACGGGCCGGGCGAGATCTCCCCGTCGTTGTACGGGGCCATGGCGGGCTGGTTGAGGAGCTTGCGGGCCACCCGGATCGCCTCGACCCACTCGCGGCGGTCCTGCTCGGTGGAGAGATAGTTGAAGCGAAGCGCCGGGTGCTCGCCGGGGTTCTTGCTCTTGATCTTCACCGAGCCGATGGCGTCGGAGTACATGGGCCCGACGTGCACCTGGTAGCCGTGCCCGCCGGAGGGCGAGGAGCCGTCGTAGCGGACCGCGATGGGCAGGAAGTGGAACATCAGGTTGGGGTAGCCAACGTCCTCGTTGCCGCGGGCGAAGCCGCCGGCCTCGAAGTGGTTGGTCGAGGCGGGGCCCTTGCGGAAGAGCCACTGCAGGCCGATGAAAGGGGCGCGCCACTTGGCCATGTACGGCTGCATGGAGACGGGCTGTTTGCAGGCGTACTGGATGTACACCTCCAGGTGGTCCTGCATGTTCTCGCCTACGCCCGGCAGGTCGTGGACGACGTCGATGCCGAGCGCGCTCAGTTCCGCGGCGTTGCCGACGCCGGAGAGCTGCAGCAGCTGCGGGGAGTTGATCGCGCCGCCGCAGAGGATGACTTCGCGGGCCCGGACCTGCTGAGGAGCGCCGCGTCCGCGCCGGTACTCGACACCGACGGCGCGCTTGCCCTCGAACAGGACACGGGTGACCAGGGCGCGTGTCGTGACGGTGAGGTTGGGCCGCTTCTCGACCGGCTTGAGGTACGCCTTCGAGGCCGACAGTCGGCGTCCGCGGTGAACGTTGCGGTCGAAGGGGGCGAAGCCCTCCTGCTGGTAGCCGTTGACGTCGTCGGTGCGGGGGTAGCCGGCCTCCTGGACGGCCTCAAGGAAAGCGGTGAAGAGCGGGTTGGTGGCCGGGCCGCGCTCAAGGACGAGGGGGCCGTCGTGGCCGCGGAACTCGTCGTCCGGGTCGGCCGCGAGACAGTTCTCCAGCCGCTTGAAGTACGGCAGACAGTGCGCGTAGTCCCAGGTCTGCATGCCGGGATCGGCGGCCCAGCGCTCGTAGTCCATGGGGTTGCCGCGCTGGAAGATCATGCCGTTGATACTGCTGGAACCGCCCAGCACTTTGCCGCGCGCGTGGTAGACACGCCGACCGCCCATGTGGGGCTCGGGTTCGGACTCGTACTTCCAGTCGTAGAACCGGCTGCCGATCGGGTAGGTCAGCGCCGCGGGCATGTGGATGAAGACATCCCACGGGTAGTCGGACCTGCCGGCCTCCAGCACCAGTACCTGGTTACCAGGGTCGGCGGAGAGCCGGTTGGCCAGTGCGCTGCCGGCCGATCCACCGCCGACGATAACGAAGTCGTATTGCAGGGGAGCCATGGTGCCTCGTCTCGCTCGCGCCGTAGATACGCGCGGCATGGTAGTACGAGTAGCGCATTACGCACTAGGTTGCAAGCAGCGCAACTTGTAAACTCCCTGCGCTTCCGGCCTGCTGTTTTGCGTCGGTTTTGTTTACTGCCCGTATACTGGTTTCTCTATGGGCAACTTTAGTTCACATACTGAAACAACAGGTTCGCAGACCGGCGGGGTGCAGTCCGTCGACCGTGCCATCAGCGTGCTGGAAATCCTGGCCCAGCGCGGCGAGGCCGGCGTCAGCGAGGTGGCCGCCGAGATCGATGTGCACAAGTCCACCGCATTCCGGCTGCTCGGCGCTTTGGAGGCGCGCGGTCTGGTGGAGCAGGCGGGCGAACGCGGCAAGTACCGCCTCGGCTTCGGCATTGTACGCCTCGCCGGCGCGGTCACCGGACGCATCGACGTCACCCAGCAGGCCCGCCCGGTCTGCGAGCGCCTCGCCGTGGAGTTCGGCGAGACCGTCAACATCGCTGTGATGCAGGAGCAGTACGCGGTGAACCTCCACCAGGTGCGCGGCCTGGGGGCCGTCAGCGCGCACAACTGGGTCGGCCACCTGACCCCGTTGCACGCCACCTCCAGCGGCAAGATCCTGCTGGCCCACATGCCCGCCCAGAAGCGCGCCGCGCTGCTGTCGGAGGCCGGCCTGAAGAAGGTGACCGCGCACACCCTGACCTCGAAGACGAAGCTCGAGAAGAATCTCGCCGAGACTCGGGAGCGTGGCTACTCCTGGACCATGGAGGAGCTGGAGATAGGACTCCACGCCATCGCCGCGCCGGTCCGCGGCCGGGACGGAGACGTCATCGCGGCGCTCAGCGCCTCCGGACCTGCGTACCGGCTCACCGAGGAGCGCATGCACGAGCTGGCCCCGGTGCTGGTCGAGGGCGCGGATGAGATCAGCCACCGGATGGGCCACCTGGGCTGAGCGACCGCGCGCCGCCGTCGACGACCGCGTCGGCCGCCGGGCATCGGCCCGTCGAGAACCGCGACTACTGCGACTGCCCTGTCCCAAGACGCTCCTGGACGAAGTCGTGGAACTCACCGATGTGGTGCTCGCTGGGCACCAGGACGCCGCCCTTCGCGTACAGCCGGGAGCTCATCCCGGGCTGGCAGCGCTCGCACGCGTCGAAGTCCTGCCGGTTGACGCGGTCGAAGAGCTCCACCGACCGGCTGACGTCCTTGCCGCTTTCGACGACGTGCTTGAGGTAGAGCCAGTCACACTCGACGATCGTGCGGTCCGCGGCGACCGGGTACATCCGGTGGAAGATCACGTGGTCGGGGACGAGGTTGATGAACACCTGCGGCCTGACGGTGATCGCGTAGTAGCGGCGGTCCTGATCCTCGGTGACCCCCGGAATGCGGTCCAGGCCCTCGGAGCCGTCGATGGTGAAGCCCTTGACCTCGGCGCCGAACCCCGCGCCGTGACCCACGTAGTACTGAGCGGCGTACCCGTCGGCGAACTCCGGGAGCACCTCGGTGAGTTCGGGGTGGATCGTCGCACAGTGGTAGCACTCCATGAAGTTCTCGACGATGAGCTTCCAGTTCGCCTTGACGTCATAGACGATCCGCTTGCCGACCTCGAGGTTCTCGATGTCATAGTGCTCGATCGACCCGGTGTCGCCGAGACGTGCGACCACGTCCTGCACGACCTCGTCGAAGGGAGGCGGGTTTTCCGCGAGGCACACCCACACATAGCCGAGCCACTCATGAGTCGCCACGCTCACCAAGCCGTACTCCGCGCGGCCGATGTCGGGCATCTTGGTGAGGTTGGGCGCCGCGACAAGTTTGCCCGTCAGATCGTACGTCCAGGCATGGTAGGGGCACTGGAAGGCGCGCTTGACCTCGCCGGTCTCCTCCGTGCAGAGTTTGGCCCCACGATGCCGGCAGACGTTGAAGAAGGCGCGTATGGAGTTGTCCCGTGCGCGCGTGACCAGGATGCTCTCGCGGCCCACCTCGACGGTCCGGAAGGCGCCGGGCCTGGCCAGATCGGAGGAGCGCAGGGCGCAGAACCACATCGCTTCGAAGATACGCCCCTGCTCCTGGGCGAAGATCCCCGGATCCGTGTAGGAGGAGCCGGGGAGGGTCGCGATCAGGCTGTCCGGCAGGCTGGTCGAGGTCACAGCGCACTCCTCGGGGAACGTCGTGGATCGGTCATTCACGCGCCGGGAAGAGCGACTCCGGACGGCGTTTCGTATTGAGCAACATTGCGCGCAATACGCAACTGAGCATGAGATGCCGCGTCAGCCGTGTCAAGAGGGTGCGGCAATCAGCTGTTTGCGCCAACGCATGAACACTCGTGGCTGGTTCATCGCGAGAACGGCGACCGGATGCCCGGCACGCCGGTAGACGGCCACGAAACTGCGGTCACCCGGGGCGCCTTGCTCGACGGTCACCCTGTCGGCACCGGCCGCATGACCGGCGAACTGGATCTTCACGCCGTACTGGTCCGACCAGAAGTACGGCGACCGGGGCACACCCGGATCCACCGCACCCCCCGACAGCAGCGCGGCCACGGCCGCGTCGGGCCGCTCCCGCGCACCGGTCCAGTGCTCGACGCGGCGGTGGACCCCCGCGTGAGGGTCGTACCAGGAGGCGCAGTCACCGACCGCGACCACAGCGGCCAGGCTGGTGCGGCCGTCCGCACCGCACTTGACGCCGTTGTCGAGCACGACGCCGGATCCTTCCAGCCACTCGACGCACGGGCGCGCCCCGACACCGACGACGACGGTGTCGGCGGGGACAGTGCGTCCGTCCTCGAGCAGGACCGCGTCGACTCGGGTCTCGCCGCTCAGCCCCTTGACGCCCACGCCGCACAACAGCCGTACGCCGTGGTCCGCATGGAGGGCGGAGACGATACTGCCCATGGTCTCACCGAGCGGTCCGGCCAGCGGCGTCGGCGCCGCCTCGACAACCGTCACGTCGAGCCCGAGAGCGTATGCGGTGGAGGCGACCTCGGCGCCGATGAATCCGCCGCCGATCACGACCAGCCTTCCACCCAGGGCCAGTTCGTCCCGCAGGGCGCGGGCGTCGTCCAGCGTGCGCAGGGTGTGCACACCGGCCAGACCGTCCGTGCCCGGCAGCCTCCGCGCGGCCGCGCCGGTCGCGATGACGACGCCGTCGGCCCGGACCTCTCGGCCGTCGGCGAGCCGCACGGCGCGGTGCGCGCTGTCGACTCCGGTGGCGCGGGCACCGAGCAGCCACTCCGCCTGCAAGTCCTCGCCGTCCGGCTCCAGTGCGAGATCGGCTTCACCGATGTCGCCGGCCAGGAACTCCTTGGACAGTGGCGGCCTGTCGTACGGGCGGTACGGTTCGTCGCCGATGACGACCAGCCGCCCGTCGTACCCCTGTTTCCGCAACGAACGCGCCGCCGACAGACCGGCCAGCGAGGCACCCACCACGGCCACTGTCCTCACGCGGGACCCCCGGCGAGCCGGGCCGCGACACAGGGCGGCAGGTTGGGGGCTTCCGTGGACGGCTGGACGTAGATCATGCCGTCCACCGTGAGGACCTCGTGCGTGCGGACCGGGCGCTTGGCCGGCGGAGCGTCGACAGCTCCGGTCCGGAGGTCGAACTTCGAAGCATGCAGCGGGCATTCCACCTCGCAGCCCTCCAGCCAGCCGTCGGCGAGCGAGGCGTCCTGGTGGGTGCAGGTGTCGTCGATGGCGAAGACCTCGCCGTCATCGGTGTGGAACACCGAAACCGGCGGATCGATGTCGAGCCGGTAGGCCTCGCCTCGCGGCAGATCCACGAGAAGGCACACGGGAATCATCATGACACCTCGGTGCGTATAGCGAAACGGATTGCGGTGACCGCAACGCCATTTTGAGGGCGTCCCCAAACCCTTGTCAAGGCATCCAGAGGACAGTCCGCCCCTTTCTTCGGTGTTGCTTTTAGCGCAACTCAATGCGATATAGGCAACACATTGCGGGAAGGGAGTGCGGGTGGGTGATCAGAGTCTTCGACCTGTTCAAGGCGGGCATCGGGTCGTCGAGCTCCCACACCGTGGGCCTCTGAAGGCCGCCCGCCTCTTCGTCACCGGGCTGCACAGGGCAGCGGCGTGGCGGTACTTCTCGGCCTCGCAGACGAGGTGGCCGGCCGGTTGCGGCCGCCGGTCCGCCGGGCTGTCGGTCCGCCGGTCCGCCGGGAGATGGAGTTCCGCGAGCGGCGAGTACCCGGTGCTGCACCGTCGCCGCATGCTGCCGTTCCACCCCACGGCTCGCTGTTCACAGCCCGGGTCCGCGATGACCGCGAGTTGAGCACTTACTGCTCGGTGGGAGGGGGCTTCGCCGTGGACGAGAGCCCGGTTCGCGCCGGCCTGCTGCGGGATCTGGGCGGTGCCGCGGGAGTGCGTGGACCGCGGCTGTTCACGTTCGCGCCGGACGTCAACGAGGATCACGCCTCGGGCGGGCGCGTGCTCACCGCGCCCGCCAACGGTGCGGCCGGATCGTGCCCGCGGTGCCGCACCATTCCACGCGCTTCATACCCGGGGCCGACGAGGACCGGGGTCGTCCGCTTCCTGCTCGCCGCCGACGCGGTGGGGGCGCTGTTCAAAGAGAGCGCCTTTCAGAGCGAAAGCTTCTGAACCGCCGCAGCTGTGGCTTCGAGGCCCCAGCGGGCGGTCACGCGCACCGCGTCGACCGTCGAGGCGACGTCGTGGACGCGAACGCACCAGGCGCCCTGCGCAGCGGCAAGGACGGACACCGCGGACGTGGCCGCATCCCGCTGCCGCGCCGGGCGAGGCCGGCCCGTCGCCGGGTCCGCCAGCAGATGGCCCAGAAAGGACTTCCGCGCCGCGCCCACGAGGACCGGCCGGCCGAGCGCCACGACCTCCCGGAGACGGCCCAGCAACTGCCAGTTGTGATCGGCGTGCTTGGCAAACCCAGCCCCGGGTCAAGGATGAGGCAGTCCGACGAGATCCCGGCGTGCAGAGTCGCTTCGACCCTCAGCCTCAACTCGTCGACCACGTCGGCGACGACGTCGTCGTACGCGGCGTTCGCGGCGTTCGCCTGCATGCCGGCGGAGTGCCCGCGCCAGTGCATGACGACGTACGGCGTCCCGGCTTGTGCCATCAGCGGCAGCATCGCGGGGTCGGCGAGGCCGCCTGAGACATCGTTGACCAGCATTGCGCCGGCCTCGATGGCGCGAGCGGCGACCTCGGCCCGCATGGTGTCGACACTGACGGGCGCGCCTGCGGCAGCGAGCTCGCGGATGACCGGCAGAACGCGCCGCAACTCCTCCTCGACCGGCGGACGCGGGGCGCCGAGCGAAGCGAGATGGGGGTCCCCCCGGACGGAGTCTGGGGGAGGGTCGACTCGCCGCCCACGTCCAGGATGTCCGCGCCCTCGTCGAACAGCGCGAGGCCGTGCGTGACGGCCCGCTCCGGGTCGAACCACCGCCCACCGTCGGAGAACGAATCCGGCGTGACGTTCACAATGCCCATGACCAGGGTCCGGGCGGGCCGGGGAAGCCCTCGCGGGTACAGGGCGGGAGCCCCCTGGCCCGGCCGGATCGCGGTGCTCATGCGGTCCCGACCTGGGCCACGGCGGTGGAGAGCTGCCGACGCCAGCGTGTGAAGAGCTTGGTCCGGTCCATGCCGAGTACGGCAACCGGATGCCCGGCGCGACGGTAGACCGCGAGGAAACTGCGGTCGGCCAAGTCGCCGTCCTCGATCGTCACGCTGTCGGCCTCCGCGGCGTGCCCGGAGAACTGGATCCGCACACCGTACTGGTCGGACCAGAAGTAGGGCGGGCGAGGCGGAGCGAACGGGGCGACGCCGCCGGAGAGCAGGGCGGCCGCGGCTGCCGCCGGGCGCTCCTTGGCGCCGGTCCAGTGCTCGACCCGGCGATGGGCGGTGAGAGCCGGGTCGTACCAGGCGGCGCAGTCACCGACCGCGACGACGCCCGGGACGCTCGTGGTGCCGTCGGCCCCGCAGCGCACGCCGTTGTCGAGCACGACGCCCGACCCCTCAAGCCAGCCGGTGCAGGGAATCGCGCCGATCCCCACGACGACGGTGTCGGCCGGGATGCTGCGGCCGTCGTCGAGCAGGACCGCTGCCACCCTCGCCCGGCCACCTCCCCGGGCTGCCGCCGAGGGAATGCCCAGCGGTTCCCCCGGTTTCCCGGTCACCCCTCGCACGCCGGTACCGCACAGCAGACGAACGCCGTGATCGGCGTGCAGCACGGAGACGGCTGCCGCCATGTCCGGCCCGAGCTGACCGGAGAGCGGTGTGGGCCCGGCCGCGACGAGCGTCACTTCCAGGCCCATGCCGTAAGCGGTCGAGGCCACTTCGGCGCCGACGAACCCGCCGCCGACGACCACCAGTCGGCCGCCGCGCGCCAGGTCGTCCCGCAGGGCCCGGGCGTCGTCGAGTGTGCGCAGCACGTGCACACCGGCCAGGCCATCGCTGCCGGGCAGGGTCCGCGCGGAGGCTCCCGTGGCGACAACGACGCCGTCCGCGCGCACCGCCCTGTCGTCGGCGAGATGTACCGAGCGGTCCCTGATTCCCAGACCGACGGCTCGCGTACCGAGAATCCACTCGGCATCGAGGTCCTCGCCATCCGCCTCGAGCGCGAGCTCGGCCTCGTCCATCGTGCCGGTGAGGAACTCCTTCGACAACGGCGGCCTGTCGTACGGTCGGTGGGACTCCTCGCCGATGATGACGAGGCGTCCGTCGTAGCCCTGACCGCGCAGCGAGCGGGCAGCGGACAGTCCGGCGAGCGAGGCGCCCACGATGGCCACGGTCTTCATGCGAGGCCTCCGGCCAAGCGTGCGACAGCGCAGGAGGCCGGCAGGTTCGGCACGGCGTCGGACAGCACTACGCAGATCATGCCGTCCTCGACGAGGACCTTGTGGGTGCGCACCGGGAGCCTGGCCGGAGGGGCGTCCACGCTGCCGGTGCGCAGGTCGAACTTCGAGGCGTGCAGCGGGCATTCGACCTCGCACCCCTCCAGCCAGCCGTCGGACAGCGAGGCGTCCTGATGGGTGCAGGTGTCGTCGATGGCATAGACCTCGCCGTCCTCGGTGTGGAACACCGCGACGGGCGGGTCGGACTCGAGCCGGTAGGCCTCGCCTCGCGGCAGATCGGCGAGACGACACGCGGGAATCATCATGACACCCCGTTGCACATAGAGAAACAGTTAGCAATCTACGCAACGAGTTTCCGGGCGGCGCCGAGCCCTGTCAAGGGTCCAGGAAGGGCGACAAACGGCGACTTCCGGACTGCACGTCGCACTAGCCAGGGCAATCACCTGGGGAATTCGCCCTCCCGTTGCGGCGCACACCGGTTGGAGCGCCGGGGAAAGACAGTCAGCAGGCGATCGCGGTCCGCACGCACCACGGAGAGGCGGTCAATGCGGTATGCGTGGCGCTGCGCCGCCGACGGTCGTTCACACAGCGCGGGGCTTCTCCGCCCCCTGACGCGGCCTCGATGCCAGAGCCGGCAGCCGAGAGGCCTTCAGTTCGGTCTCGTCCCACTCCTGCTCCGGGTCGGATCCCCAGGTGATGCCGGCTCGCCGGTCCCCCGGTCGGCGTCGACTCAGCCGATGCCACCGCGGTACGGGCCGCGGGACGCGGTCTCCAGCGCGTCGATGATGCGCAGCGCGCTGGACTTGGGCGCACCCGTGACGGAGCCTGGCGGGAACGTTCCGGTAATCAGTTCGGGGCCCACACGCCCTCCGCCAGCTCGCCACGCACGGTGGAGACGAGATGCACCAGGCCCGGGTGCCGCTCGACGGCGCACAGGGCCGGGACGGTCACGGATCCGGTGGCGCAGACCCGCCCCAGGTCGTTGCGGACCAAGTCCACGATCATCACGTTCTCGGCGTGGTCCTTGCCCAGCAGGTCCTCCGCCGTGCGCCCGGTGCCCTTGATCGGCCCGGACTCGACGGTCCGGCCGCACGACGCGGGAAGAGCTCGGGCGAGGCGGTGGCCACTTCGACACCATGCGCGGGGAGCCGGACCGTACCGGCGTACGGCACGGGGTTGCCGCGGGCGAGCAGCGCTGTCAGCGCGTCGGCGGCGGCCGGGGCGGGCAACGGCGCGGACAGCACCCGGCAGAGGTTGGCCTGGTAGACATCGCGCGCCGCTATGTGCTCGCGGATGCGGCGCACGCCCGCGGTATAGGCGGCGCGGTCCAGCGACGAAGTCCAGTCGCCGGCAGTCGGCCCGCGCCAGGCCCCAGGCCCTGGGGCGGGCAGGCGGGCACCGGTTCGGTGCGCACGGCACCGAACCGGGCGCAGACCAGGCGGCCCTCGAAGTCAGCGACGACCGCCCAGACGCCGGAGGAGTCCAGGGCTGCGGGGTCGCTGGTGACGTCACGCAGATCGGTGGCAACAAGCCCGCCGAAACGGGCCATGGGGGCAAGGTCGTACACGGTCGCGAGTCCAGTGAGCCGGGTCAGGGGTTTCCTTGACAGTGGGCACCGGGTCGAGGCTCTCGTCTGCGGGTCTCGCCCGAAAAGGAGCGGTTGCAGTCGATCGCCCCGGCGCGGCATGGCTGCGCCCGCGGTCACCAGCCGCGGGCCGCCCACTCCTGAAGGTGCGGTGATTCCGCGGCGATGCTGGTCGTCTCGCCGTGTCCGGTGTGGACGACCGTCTCGCCCGGGAGCGTCAGCAGCCGGTCACCGATCGAGGTGATGATCGTGCCGAAGTCGCTGTACGAGCGCCCGGTCGCGCCGGGCCCTCCCGCGAACAGCGTGTCGCCGCTGAACAGCGCTCCCAGTTCGGGTGCGTGCAGGCACACGGCCCCCGGAGCGTGTCCCGGCGTATGGAGGACGTGCAGGCCGATGCCCGCCACCTTGAGCACGTCGCCGTCGGCGAGCGCGCGGTCGGGTCGCCGGTTCGGGTGCACCATCTTCCAGAGCACCTGGTCGTCGGGGTGCAGGAGGATAGGCGCGCCCGTGACGTCCGCGACGTCCGGCGCCGCGTTCACATGGTCGTCGTGGGCGTGGGTGCACACGATGGCCGACAGGCGGCGGTCGCCGACGGCGGCCAGGATGGACCTGGCGTCGTGTGCCGCGTCGATGACGACGACCTCGTCGTCATCACCGACGAGCCAGACGTTGTTGTCGACTTCCCAAGTGCCGCCGTCGAGGCTGAAGGTCCCGCTGGTGACGAGGTGTTCGATGCGCGGTGCGCCGGCCATCACAGCACCACCACGGAGCGCAGCACGTCACCGCGGTGCATCTTCTCGAACGCCTCCTCCACGTCGCCGAGGCCGATGGTCTCGGAGACGAATGCGTCCAGGTCGAAACGCCCTGCCAGGTACAGGTCGATGAGCGCCGGGAAGTCGCGCGAGGGCAGGCAGTCGCCATACCAGCTGGACTTCAGCGAGCCGCCGCGCCCGAAGACGTCGAGCAACGGCAGCTCCACGGTCATCTCCGGGGTGGGCACGCCGACCAGGACGACCGTACCGGCCAAGTCGCGGGCGTAGAAGGCCTGCTTGTACGTCTCGGGGCGGCCGACCGCCTCGACGACCACGTCCGCGCCGAAGCCCCCGGTCAGCTCGCGCACCGCTTCCACGACGTCTGCCGTCGTCCCGTCGACCGTATGGGTGGCCCCCATGCTCATGGCCCGCTCCAGCTTGCGCTGGTCGACGTCGACGGCGATGACCTTGGTCGCGCCGGCGAGCTTCGCCCCCGCGACCGCGGCCATTCCGACCCCACCGCAGCCGATGACGGCGACGGAGTCTCCGCGGCCGACGGCGCCGGTGTTCACGGCCGCGCCGAAGCCCGCCATGACGCCGCATCCGAGCAGGCCGGCGGCGGCCGCCGGAGCTGCCGGGTCCACCTTGGTGCACTGCCCGGCGGCAACCAGCGTCTTCTCCGCGAAGGCACCGATGCCGAGTGCGGGTGAGAGCGGAGTGCCGTCGAGCAGTGTCATCGGCTGCGTCGCGTTGTGGGTGGAGAAGCAGTACCAGGGCTTGCCCTTGCTGCAGGCCCGGCACTGACCGCAGACCGCACGCCAGTTCAAGATGACGAAGTCACCCGGTTCGATGCTGGTGACACCCTCGCCGACGGCCTCGACGCGGCCCGCCGCCTCGTGCCCCAGGAGGAAGGGGAAGTCGTCGTTGATCCCGCCCTCCCGGTAGTGCAGATCGGTATGGCAGACGCCGCACGCCTCGACCTTGACCAGCGCCTCGCCCGGACCGGGGTCGGGGACGACGATCGTTTCGACGGAGACCGGTGCGCCCTTCTTCCGGGCGACGACAGCACGAACCTCTTGAGCCATGAGTTACTCCTCGAGCGGGAAACTCTCGCATGTGCGTTGCCTAATGCGATACACGAACCTTGATACGCAACAGAGCATCGGGGAGGAAGGGCCGAGGGTCAAGAGGTCGCCTCGAATCAGGTCGACTCGGCCGGATCCGCGGGGGCGGAACGCAGTCGCGGCATGGCCCGACCGCAGCCCCGGGCGCGGACCGCGGCCAACGAGTCCGGGCGCACGCAAGGGCGGCATCCAAGGGATGCGGTTCCTCGCGTGCGCCCAGTTCCGCCGGAATTCGCCCCGTTACCCGATCAGACAGCTCAGCCCGCGGCCTGCGGATCCGCCATGACCTCGGCCAGCTGCGCACCGTCGCCCGGCTCCCGTTCGTCGCCGACGCCGGCAGTGTCCTCACCCACTGTGGCCCCTTCCCTTGCCCCTTCCCCCCTCGGCTCGGCGCGCAGCGCCTTCACCAGGGAGACACACATGCCGATCATCACGAAAAGGAACGGGAAGGCGGCGATGATGGCCACCTGCTTGACCGCCTCCAAGCCACCGGCCAGCAGCAGGACGGCCGCGACCAGACCGGTCAGCGTGCCCCAGAGAATCACGACGGGGCGGCTGGGGCTCATATTGCCCCGGCTGGAGAGCATGCCCAGCACCACGGAGGCCGCATCGGCACCGCTGACGAAGAACAGGCCGACCAGAATGATCACCAGTACTGAGGTGATGGGGAACCAGGGAAGGTTCTGCAAGGTGGCGAACAGGCCCGCTTCCTCACCCTTGGCGACCGCCGCGGACAGATTACCGCCATGCATTTCCTGGTTCAGGGCGGTACCGCCGAGGATCGCGAACCACACGACGCTCACCGCGCTCGGCGCGATGACCACACCGACGATGAACTCCCGGATCGTACGGCCGCGAGAGATCCGCGCGATGAACGTGCCCACGAACGGCGTCCAGGAGATCCACCACGCCCAGTAGAAGACCGTCCAGCCGGAGAGCCATTCGCCGCCGCCGAAGGCACCCGTCTTGAAACTCATCTTCGGGAGCGAGGCCAGGTAGCCCCCCAGCGCCTCGGCCTGGCTGTTCAGGATGAACACCGTGGGGCCCACTACGAAGACGAACAGCAGCAGGATGGCGGCCAGGATCATGTTGCCGTTGCTCAGCCACTGGATGCCGCGATGCACCCCGGAGAGAGCGGAGACCACGAACATGACGGTCAGGACCGCGATGATCAATACGGCCAGTCCGGTGGAGTCGGCTATCCCCCAGAGCTCGTTCAGGCCGCTGTTGATCTGCAACGCGCCGAGCCCGAGGGAGACGGCGGAGCCGAAGAGGGTGGCGAAGATCGCCAGAATGTCGATGGACTTGCCCAGCGGTCCGTCGACTCGGTCACCGAGCAGTGGACGGAAGGCGGAGCTGATGAGACCGTTGCCCCCCTTGCGGAATCCGAAATAGGCGAGCGCCAGGCCGGCGACTGCGTACATCGCCCAAGGATGGATCGCCCAGTGGAAATACGAGTACTCCAACGCCACCCGGGCCGCGTCCTCGGTACCCGCCTTGGCAGTGCCCGGCGGGGGGCTGGACATGTGCATAATCGGCTCACTCGCCCCATAGAACATCAGACCGATGCCCATGCCGGCGCTGAACATCATCGCCACCCAGGAGGCCGTGCTGAAATCCGGGCGGTCACTGTCCTTGCCGAGCCGGATGCCGCCGAACCGGCTGAACGCCAGCACGGCCGCCAACAGCACGAATCCGGAACTGGTCAGGACGAAAAGCCAGCCGAAGTTCTCAATGATCCGACCCAGCGTGGCTTCGGCCACCGAAGCGAGATTGTCAGTGAAGAACACTCCCCACGCCACAAAGAGGGCAGTCAGCGTCACGGATATGTAGAGGACTGCCGGATCCACCCGAGCCAGGGCCGATCTCGCTTGCTTCGTCGTTGCGGTACTCATCCGGAGCCTTCCGAAAAAGGATGTAGGGGGGTCTCTTTCCTGTGGGACCGCCACACAGAGGTGCGCAACCCGCAACCATAAGCTTGATGCGCAACACAGTTCCTTCCAGGCCCCGCTACGTCAAGCCCCGTACACCCATCGTTCTCGCGGGAGGCCGGTATGCGAGATGAGCACCCTGATCGAAGGGCGGCCTCCGTGGGCGGACCCCCAACACGGCAACCGCCAACGGAACCAAGCTGATCCTGTGGACCGCAACGGCCAGGCCAACCAGAAGTGGCCACTCACCTGACACTCCCAGCACGTCCCTGACCACCACGGCACACTTGGGTTCCGGCAAACGCGCCAACGGTTGCCGGAACTGTGCGCAAGCCCTTGCGCGCCTTCCGTCCGGTCCACCCCGGCCAGGCAGCTCTGCCGCTACTTGACGAGCTGCGACTCGAACGTGCCGGCCACCACTGGCTCCACCGCGATCTCGCTCATCTCACGTCGCTTCCGTGATCAGCAGATCAGCCGGTGATTGGACACTCCCCTGCCGGGCGCGGCAAAACTCCGGCGGCGGTGCGGCCCCGGATCCCGACAAGCTGTCGTAGCCGTGGAGCGATCTCTCGCCCGCGGTGCCGGCGGAGACCACGAGACCGGTTCTCACCCCACCGGACCGTACGCCGCGGCACAACACTGGCCGCGGCGAACGGCGTCGCGCCGCGAGATCAGGGGGTGAGTCCCCGCCGGCGCTACTTGAGATACGCGGCGAGCGCGAGGTTCTGCCGGCGCACGTCACCGGCGACGAGCCCGGCGACCCGCTGCGCGCCGTAGGTTTCGAAATGGGTGTGGTCGTTGCAGAAGAAGGCTCCTACAGGACCCGATCCGTAGTCGCCGTTGTTGGGGCAGAAGCGAAGGCTGTCGTAGAGCGAGACGCTCAACGTCTGCAGGTCGATGACCGGCGCTCCGGTGGCGGCTCCGGCGGCGAAGGTCTGGTTGACGAAGCCGCGGTTCTTGGTCGCCGTGCTGCCGGAACAGGTGATGGCGGCCACCGGGGTGAGCAGCACCGGGTGCGCGCCCCGGGCCAGGGCGGCCTGCGCCATCATGGTCATCAGCTGCTGGTAGCGGGCGGTGCCGACGTGCCGGGGGCAGGTCGAGGAGGAGTCGTTGATGCCGAACTGGATGAACCGGTAGTCGCCGGCCTTCATCCCGGTGCTCGCGTTCAGCATGGCCTGCCAGCGAGCCGAGTACGTGGGGGACGTGATGACGCACTCGCCGTTGGAGCCCTTGGTGCTGCTCACGTTGGACTCATACAGCCAGGTCTGGATGCTGCGGCCTCCCACGGCGTGGTTCCTGACGGTCACGTCGGTGTTGAACTCAGCGGCGAACGGGCTGCCCCAGCCGACCGGGCAACGGCCGCTCGGGTTGGCCATGGTGGAGTCACCGGCCAGCCACACAGTGACCGGCTGGGCCGCCGCGCGTGCGGCCGGGCCCGCGGCGCTGGAGACGTCGGTGCAGTTCACCGCAGTGCTGTCGGCCGCCGAGGCGGCGCGAACGCCGAGGCTCGACAAGGCGATGACCAGTGCGGTGGTGATGAGTATCCGTATCCGTAAGTTTTTCATGGCGTTTCCTCCCAGGGACGGACTCCGCCCCGCGTCGGTCAGCGCAGGTACGCGGCCAGGGACAGTCGCTGCTCCCGGATGCTCTGGAGCACCAGCCCGCCGATCTGGGTCGCGCCGTACTGCGAGAAGTGGGTGTTGTCCGTGACGCCGTCGACGGATGAGCGCAGGAAGAGCTGTGCGGAGGCGGACGGGCCGAGGGACTCGACCAGCGCCTTGCTCCTGGCGGTCAGATCGATCACCGGCACGTTCTGCGCCGCACCGACCGAGCGCATTTCGGCGGGCAGGTTAACGCCGACGCCGTTGACGTGCAGCGCCGTAGGCGTGAGCCGGTTGCCGTCGAACAGCCGTCGGACCGGTGGCGTCACCAGGACCGGGACGCCCCCTTCGCACGGACCCGCGTGATCATGGACGTGAGGTTGCCCCGGAAAGCGGACGCGCTGGTCTGCTTGTCGTTGTGTCCGAACTGGATGAAGACCGGGTCGTTCGCCCTGACCTTCGACAGCAGCGCCGGGAAGAGCGCAGAGTTACTCAGGAATCTGCCCGAACTCTCTCCAGAGTCGGCGTAGTTGGCGATGACCGCGCCGGGATGCACCGCAGTCGTGATCATTTGACCACACCTGGTGTACGGAGCGGTCGGCTGGTCGCACACGGTCGAGTCACCGGCCAGGTAGGCGACCAGCGGCTGGGTCGCCGGCTTCACCGAGACGGCCGAGACCTGCGGGTTGGACCCCGTGAACCGGATGTCCAGACCGGGATTCCCGGTACCGCCCTGACCGGTCGGCTGGCCCTCCGGTTGGCGCACGTTGACCGTGAACGAGTACGTGGCGACGGCTCCGGCAGCCGTTCTCATGGCCGGAAGCATCATCGGCGGTGGAGCTGGTGCCGTCAGGCCTGAGGCGGGTGCCCGGTATCGGACACCCGCGCCTGTTGAGCATGCTGTGGGCGCACTGACCGCTGAGGGGCACCCGGCCGCTCCGCAAATCGCGCAGGTGGCTCTGGTCGATCTGGAGGGCTTGGCCGATGCCGTGGCGGCGATGGTCGGTGGCACGGTGACGATCGAGGACGTGCAGTCCCGGGTGCTCGCCTCCTCGTCCACGCATGAGGACGTGGACGAGTTGCGCCGACGGACCATCCTCGGCCGCCGAGTGCCGCCTTCGACGGTGGCTGCGCTGCGAGAGACCGGGTTCTTTCCGTGTGCTGTGGGGTTCGGGGGATGTGGTTCACCGCCCGGCTGAAGGGGATCTGCCCGAGCGGTCGGCCATCGCGGTCACCCCCGGCGAAGAGGTTCTGGGGTCTATCTGGTCGCGGCTGCCGGGCGGCCGTTGCTCGCGGCGGCTGCGGATGACCTGCGGGCGGCCGCGCGTGCGGCGGCACCGCGTCCGCCCCATCACCGGCAAGCGGGGGCAGGTGCAGTTGGTGCAGGCAGCGACGTGTGCGCTACTGGAGGGCCAGGGCTCCGCTGAGGCACTGGCGGCGCGCGCCGGACTGCCGGTCGAGGCCAGGTGCGCGGTCCTCGCGGTGCACTTCGTACCTGGACCGGGCGGTCATCAGGTCGGGGGCCGGCTACCGGACTTGGTGACCCTGCATTGTGCCGCGGGTCTCAGGCGGTCGTGGTGCCGATCGCTGATGGGGTGCTGGTGCTGATCGGCGGCTGGCGCCGGACTCTCAGCGCGCTGCGGACTGGGTGAATCCGTTGCCGGGCAGTTGTCCGCGACTGCCAGTGCGGGCGTACGCATCGGGGTGGGAGAGGTGTGGGCGAACATGCGTCAGGCGGCCGAGTCCCGGCGGACGGCCGAACTGACCTTGCGGGCACTGCTGTCAGGCAGCGTCGCACGCTCGGTCGCACGGGTGGACGAAGTAGCCGAGGCGGTGGCGATCCTGCACGTCATGGACGCTCCGCGCGGGGTGTTGCAACCACGGGAGCCGGCGGTGACCGCCTGGCGGCCTACAACGCCGAGCATGGCGGAGTCCTTGTTCGACTGGTCAGTGGTTGCTCAGGTGACCCGAAATCGGTCACGAAGCCCGGGTCCTCCAGGGCGGGGGCGGTGAGGATGACCTCGACCTGGTAGCTGTGTCCGTGCTGCCGCGAGCACTTGTGCTCGGGCGGGAGGCTGGGCAGCCGGTGCCCAGCCTCGAAGTCGAACTGCTTGCCAATGGTGAACGTGCCGGACGGGAGCGGCACCGAGCTGGTGTCGGGTTCCGTGAGCGCGCTGCCGGGCCGGGCCTCCCGGCCCGGCAGCGCCTCAAAACAGCCGGACGTCAGACCGCTAAAGGTCGCGGCATTGCGCCGACTTCGGACCGCTCACCGTGTTGGTCGATCCGTTGTTCACCGGTGGCTGAGCGTTTCCCCCGCACATCAGCGGGCCGTTGATCGTGTTCCCGGCGATCACGTTCCACCAATGCGTCCGCGTCACCGTCACCGGGCCGGTGATCGTATTCGGAGCACATCCCAGCACCGGGTTGCCGATCGTCACCGACGAGGTCCCGGACAATGTCACCGGGCCGGAGATCCGGCTGTCGCAGATCACCACCCCCGCCGCGTCGTCGGCCCGCACCGGGCCGGCGATCACCGCACCGTCCACCTGGAGCGAGGCACCGGCACGCACCGACACCGGGCCCGACACCGTAGCTCCGTCCAGGCAGGTCACGCCCTTGGTCACCGTCAACGGCCCGGCATGCCGGCCGGTGATCACCCGGTCACAGTCGAGGCCGGCATACGTTTCGACCACGTCGAGCATCGCCGTCACCGGACCGTACTCGGTCGCGCCGTGGACCGTGAGCCGACCAGCCGTGTCGGTGGCGCCGTCCGGTACCGAGTCCCATTCCACCGGGACCGGCTCGGTCGAACCATCGGCCATGGTCAGCACCCGCACCGAATCCGGCAGCACCACCTCGTCGCTGACCAGTGCGGACGCGTACACGGTGTCCTCCACTACGTGGGACGCGCGGCTCTTGGTGAAGATGTCGATCGACGCGTTCGGCTCCCAGGTGCCCGTCATGCCCGGTACGGCGGTGAACAAGGACTGCCATCTCGCCGGCTCCCACGCCAGCACGCCCAAGCCCTGGTTGTTCGGGATGTCGTTGGCGATCCCACCGACACCTGCGTCAACGGCAAGGGAGTCCTCACCGTTCCAATCCGGCGCATACGGAGCCGGAACGGCTTCCGGTAGTCCCGGGCGCCGAAGACCTGGACGCCGGCTCCCCACATCAGCCAACCAACCATTCGCTCATCTCACACCAGGAGTCCTCGGATGCAACGACGCACCTTCCTGAGCCAGCCTGGCCGCCTATGCGGGTCTCGCCCCGGCGACCCGCAGTTCAGGATCCGCGATCCGCGGCGAACAACCCCCCTCCCGGAGAGACAACAAGCAGCTCAAACTGGCCTTCTTCCTGTCCGCGTTGGCGGCTCTGGCCGACCCAACCTCCAGGACCTACTACGACAAGAAAATCAGCCAGGGCAAACACCACACCCAAGCCCTGCTCTGCCTCGCACGACGCAGAGCCGACGTCCTCTTCGCCATGCTCCGTGACGGGACCCTCTACGAACCTCGTCCAGCAACACCTGCATGAGAGGCAGGAAGCCTGACCAGCGACTACCGGTTCGGCCTCGCCGGGCACGTGAACCGCCACATCGTAGGTGCCGATCAGGTCGGCCAGACCACGCGGGCTCACACCCTTCCCGTTCTGCCGCTCGGGATCTGCTCCGGCTTCCAGAAGCACCCGGAGCATTGCCGGATCACCTCGGTAGTTGAACACCGCATGGAACAGAGCGGTGTTCCCATCCCTGTCGCCCACATCCACGGACGCCCCCGCCGCCAGGAGGATCTCGGCGGCCGGCGCGGCCTGGGACTGCCCGTCCCGGTCATCACCCTCGCTGGTTCCTTCGGCCGCGAGGACGTCGCTTCCCTTCGGGGGCTTCTCGGGCCGAGCGGCTTACAGACCGCGGGCGGGGACACTGGTTGACCGGTGTCCCCGCCCGCGAAAGCACTGCCCGCCGCTCAGTCGTCGTCCGGAAAATCGCCCGAGAACGCGGCAGCCATGCGCAGCCAGGACCCCGCCTCCTCGTGCCGCCCCTGACGTTCCAGCGTGCGGCCCAGCATCAGGTGGGCGTAGTGCTCCACCGGGTTACGGTCGATGACCTCGCGCAACTGCTCCTCGGCGCGCCGCAGTTGTACCGAGTGGTAGTAGGCGCGGGCCAGCAGCAGCCTGGGGCCGGTCTGCTCCGGGACCTCCTCGACGACGGCGGCGAGCGGCCTGGCGGCGCCGATGTAGTCCTTGGCCTCGAAGAGCATCCGGGCCCGTTCCCAGCGTTCGACGGTGGTCTCCTCATGCGGGACCCCTGCGCCGTTGTCGAACAGGTGCAGGGCGCTTGCCCAGCGGTCGGGCGCGACCTCGCCGTCCGCCCGGTAGTCGTTAAAGTTGTCGCTCATCAGTAACTCCTTTTCCGGTTGCCGCGCGCTCGGTACGCGCCTTCACACAGACCGGAGTGCGGCCGACTGCTGTTCGAACGGCACGACGGTCCCGGCGGACCCGACAACGGCCTGGCGGCCGCCCATGAGTCCCGCCAGTTCGTCGGCTGCCCGGCTGATCCGGGAAGCCGGACCCTCCGCACCAGCTTCAGGGGTCCGGTCCAACGCCAGGTCCTTTCGCACGGTCTCAGGCCACCGGATCCGCGGACGGCGCGTGCTCGGCGTCGCGGGTGGCGAGCAGTGTCGCGTGGGTGGGGGCATCGGGCACGTCGACTGGCCGGTTCCTGGCGAACTCCCGCCGCAGGACGGGTACGACCTCCTCGCCGAGCATGTCGATCTGCTCCAGCACGGCCTTGTGCGGGACTCCGCCGCCGTCCACGATGAACAGCTGGCGCTGGTAGTCGCCGAAGTACTCACGGAAGGTGAGCGTCTTCTCGATGACCTGCTCAGGGGTGCCGACGGTCAGCGGCGTCTGCTCCATGTACTCCTCCATGGAAATCCCGCCGCCCATCACCGGTGAGTGGTCGAAGAACGGGCGGAACTCCCGGACGGCGTCCTGGGACCTGTGGCGCATGTAGACATGGCCGCCCAGACCGGCGAGGTTGATGCCCTCGCGGATGTCCTTGCCGAACCACGGATAGACCGGTCCGGTGTTGCCGCGCCCCATCACCAGGTCCACGCGACCGTCGGCCAGGTGCTGCAGCATCGCGTAGTCCTCGGCGATCTTCACCGGGTCGTTCGTCGTGATCAGCGTGGTCGAGGTGGAGAGGATCAGCTTCTCGGTCCGCGCGGCGACGTACCCGAGCATCGTCGTCGGCGAGGACGGCACGAACGGCGGATTGTGGTGCTCGCCGGTCGCGAAGACGTCCAGCCCACCTCTTCGGCCTTCTGCGCGATGGCGACCATCGACTTGATCCGCTCGTACTCGGTCTGCCTGCGCCCCGTGGTCGGATCGGTGGTCACATCACCGACAGTGAAGATGCCGAACTGCATCGTCCTCAACCTTTCCTTTGGTTGATATGTCAACTGCAATCCTGCAACACGCTGCGGAACGTCTCTATTCCGTCGCGCCGAGCCTGTCCGAGCCGCTCACTTCCTGTCCCGCCGGGGCGGTGATCACGAACGCGCCGCACCCGACGGGCGCGTCCGTGAGGTTGAAGAGCACCGCATAGTCGGCGACGGACAGCTGGGACTCCGACTGCGGACGACGGGACAACGACCACTGAGCCTCTCTCGCATCCGCGCGAAGCCATGCCAGGCATCCTGTCCACCGGGATGCGTTGCGGCATCTCATCCATACGCCCGAGGGCGCATCCGGACGGCGACAACCGCAGCGCGCCGACGGGCAGTCCTCCCCCCATGGATGGAACACCAAGCGCGGCCGGTGATGGCGCCTTGCCTGTCGGCGCACCACTTGCGGCCTGTCCGCGCCTGCTGGAAGGCGCGGCGAGGGGCGCCTTCGAAGGCATTGCGCAGCAGCGTGCCGGGGCATGTCCCCCTCATGGCACTTCCAGGCAAGAAGCGGTGCGCTCGCGGACAACAGGCGGCGGGACGTTCTCCCTAGGGTGATGTCATCCCGTGCCGCGCATGCCCGGACGTCGGAGGCCGAGGGGCCGATGCCGTCCGCACCGCGCCCTCCCTCATCGAGAGGGAGCGTGGTCCTGCGCGCGCCAGCCACTCCGGACGAAGGAATGATCCCTTGCCGTACATCACCGTGGGTCAGGAGAACTCCACCACCATCGACCTCTACTACGAGGACCACGGAACCGGGCAGCCGGTCGTCCTCATCCATGGCTTCCCGCTCGACGGCCACTCCTGGGAACGGCAGAGCGCCGTGCTGCTCGACGCGGGCTACCGCGTGATCACCTACGACCGCCGCGGCTTCGGACAGTCCAGCCAGCCGACGACCGGCTACGACTACGACACCTTCGCGGCCGACCTGAACACCGTGATGGAAACCCTCGACCTGCAGGACGCCGTCCTGGTCGGCTTCTCGATGGGCACGGGTGAGGTCGCCCGGTACGTGTCCGCCTACGGCTCCGCCCGGATCTCCAAGGTCGCCTTCCTGGCCTCGCTGGAACCCTGCCTGCTCAAGACCGACGACAACCCGGACGGGGTCGCCCCGAAGGAGTTCTTCGACGGCGTGGTCGCGGCCGTCAAGGCGGACCGCTACGCGTACTACACGGACTTCTACAAGAACTTCTACAACCTGGACGAGAACCTCGGCACCAGGATCAGCGAGGAAGCGGTCCGCAACAGCTGGAACGTCGCAGCGAGCGGCGGCTTCTTCGCCGCCTCCGCCGCACCATCGACCTGGTACACCGACTTCCGTGCCGACATCCCGGCCATCGACGTGCCGGCCCTGATCCTGCACGGCACGGGCGACCGGATCCTGCCCGTCGAGGGAACCGCGCGGCCGTTCCACAAGGCGCTCCCGTCCGCCGACTACGTAGAGATCGAGGGCGCCCCGCACGGCCTGCTGTGGACCCACGCGGAGGAGGTCAACACCGCGCTCCTCGCCTTCCTGGGGAAGTAACCCAACACCACAGGGCTCCCCGTCGGCCTGCGGACCGAGGTCGCCGTCGTGATCGCCAAAGAAGCGGATCACGACGGCGCTCCCTGGTTCCGCGGCCGCGGAACCGGGGCATCGCCGCTTTGGGCACATGTCCGGCCTCGGGCCTATTCGAGCAGGCGCCTTACCTGCTGAACGGCGCGTGGTCGGCCCGCAGTCGGCCACCGCTGCGGTGATGGGCGTCGGCTGTACGAGAAGAGCCGGGCACCTGCGCTTCGGTATCGGGAGGATGTCTGCGTACTCCTCAACACGCTGCGCGCCGTCCGACGGCCCGGCACCAACACGTTGGGGCAGTGTCTGAACGGCCAGGGTTCCGCGGTCTTGCACCTGATCTGCGAGCATGTCCGGGTTGCCGCGTACAAAGTCCGGTTCACCGGCAACGACGCCGCCCACGGCGACCTTCCAGACACCCCTTACGGCCCCGACGGCCGCTGGCCCCCATACCTTGAGAGCCGCAGTCCTCGGGTGCGCGCATTGGCTGGCCCGACCCCGCCCTCTTCGACGCGACCGAACGCCTCCCGTCCGCGTGCGTGGCCGTCACGAAGCAGAAGCTGAAGCTGAAGAAGCGAGGCAACGAGAAGTTCGTACGCCTCGAGGAGTACGCCAGCAGGGAAGTGGATTCCTGGCCGGCGTCGTCGCCGAGACGGCCAACCTGGTTCCCCCTACAGCGCCCCGCCCCTCCGAACTGCGCGTTCAGACCATCCGCTCGTTCGGATTCCGCAAGACTTGACCGCCCCTCACCTCTCATCCACGCCAAGATGCCCTTCCTGGGACACCTGTGGTGGCACGACAGGGACGGCTTCCCTCCTGGCGTCGCCGACGTCATCGGTTTCACACCGAAGCGCATGTGGCGGACATCACGAACCGGCCAGGCCGGATGCGGCGGATGGCAAGATGGGCAAAACCTGCCTTACGCGCTGCGGCAGGCAGGTGTACATGCGGCAGGGAGAACATCGTGGCCGGACCGCTCAAGGATGTTCTCCGGATACGTCGTGGGGGCGTCGTAGCCGAGGCCCGGCATGAAAAGTAGTCACAGTCCCCTGCGCCAATACGAACCTGATGGTTCCCTGGTGGGCAGGGAGGGGGAGATCGCTCGCCTCCTGGAGATCGTCGAGGGCCGCGGTGAACCGCGGATGCTGCTGCTCGGCGAGGCCGGCACGGGCAAGCCGAGGCTGCTGGCGGTCGCCGGCAACCACGCGCGGGCCAGCGGAACGCTCGTCCTGGCGTCCCAGGGCATCGAGGCCGAGTCGCGGCAGTCGTTCGCGTCCCTGCACCAGTTGCTCCTCCCCGTTCTGGCCGACGTCGCCACGCTGGCCGACCATCTGCGCACGGCACTTGAGACGGCGTTCGGCATCGCTCCGGCCGAGGGGCCGTCCGACCCCATGCTGCTGCGTGTGGCGGTCCTGACGCTGCTGGCCGAGGTCTCCCGCCGGCAGCGCGTCCTGGTGACCGTCGACGACGTCCAGCACTTCGACCGGGACTCCCTCGACGTGCTCGGTTTCGTGATGCGCCGCGTCACGGCACAGGACGTGCCGGTGCTGCTGACCGCACGCGGGCAGACGACCCCCGCCGGGGTTCCGGCAGACCTGCCCACCGTGCTGTTGGGGCCGCTGACCGAACAGGCCGCGGCCGAACTCGTGGACACCCAGCTGCAGGTGCCCACCGGCCGGACGCGGAGCGAACTGCTGCGGCAGGCCGGGGGAAACCCGCTGGCCATCATCGAACTGTGCCGCGCGGCCGGAGCGGGCGGCGCGGGCGTACTGCCCGGCGGCGGACTGCCGCAGACGGAGCGCATCCAGGAGCTGTACGCCGCCCGGCTGCGCGACCTGCCGGAGACGACCCGGCGGCTGATCCTTTACGCCGCGGCGTCGCAGTACGAGGACCTCGACACGATCATGGCGGCCGCGGGCGCCGGGCCGGATCTCCGGGCGTGGGCCTCGGCCGAAGAGGCCAGCCTCGTGACCATCATGGACGGGCGGGTGGTCTTCCGGCATCCGCTGGCACGCGCGGGTTCCTATCAGGCGGCGCCGACCTATCTGCGGCAGCAGGCGCACCGGGACCTGGCGGCCGTTCTCACGGCCGATCCGGCCCCCCGCGCCTGGCACCTGGCCGCCGCATGCGTCGGCCACGACGAGTCCGTGGCGGCGGCCCTGGAAGACACTGCCGAACTCGCCGAGCGGCGCGGCGGCTTCTACGCGGCGGCCCAGGCGCTGCAACGGTCCGCCGAGTGCAGCCCCGCCACCGCCGACCGGGCGCGCCGGTACGCGAAGGCGCTGAGATCCGCCCAGAACGCCGGCGACCCCTCGTGGGTCGGCGAGCTGTACGACAAGGTCACCGCGCTGACCGAGGACCGGGACGTGCTGGGCATGGCGGCCTGTGGGGCGGGCATAGCCCTGTCGCTGTCCGGTCACCAGCGGCAGGGGTTCCAGGTGCTGATGAGCGCGCTGGAGCCGGATCCGCCCACGGACGGCGTGACGGTGGTCGCTCTGGCCGCCGTGCTCGGGGCAGTCGCGTTCCAGTCGGGCCTGCCCGAGGTCAGGCGCCCGATCGCCGCTCTGCTGGATGGGGTCGAGGCCGACAACCGCGACACCGCCTACGCCGAGTTGACGACGACCGAAGCCTCCGCCGCGGTGCGGGCCTCGACCCTGGCCGGGGCCGATCCGACCGACGCCACCGAGTTGCTGCGGGGCATCCGCCGACGGCCGGGCGCGCCGGAGCCGTCGACCAGCGTCGCGGAGATGACCCGGGCCCTCGGGATCGGCTCGGTGGCCTGGTACGCCGACGAGTCCGACCTGTGCGTGGAGACCTTCCGCCAGGTGTACGCCATGCTCAGCGCGTACGGTGCCATGGGCTCCGCCGCCCCCACGCTCACAGCGATGGCCGCAGCGCTGATCGACACCGGCCGGTGGGCGGACGCCGACGAGCATCTGGAGACGACCGCGACGCTGGCGGCGGTGCACAAGTGGAGGCATCTGCAGATCGACGTCGAGGCGCTGCGGGCGACCCTGCGGGCCCTGCGCGGCGAGTCCACCGGCATGACGGCGGACCCGGCCTGGACGGCGGTCGGCCTGGAGGAGAACCGCGCCACCCACGCACGCATCCTGCGGGCCGCCGGTACCGCTGCCGCGGCGGCCGGCGACTTCGACGGCGCGTTCCGGCAGTTCCGGTCGCTGTTCGATGACGACGGCACGCCGCGGCACTATTTCCTGTCCCCCCGGTCGGTCGCCGACCTCGCCGCGGCCGCCCAGCGAACGGGCCGTCAGGAGGAGGCGGCGCACATCCTCGCGGTGGTGCGCGCCGCGATGGGACCGCGGCCGACGACCCGGATGACGCTGCTGATGCACCACGCCGCCGCGCTGACCGGCGACCCGAAGGACGCCGAACACCACTTCCGTCTCGCCACGGTGAACCCGACGGGCGATCAGTGGCCGCTCGCCCGGGCCCAGGCAAGGCTCCACTACGCGCAGTGGCTGCGCAGACGGCGGCGCCCCCTGAACGCCCGCCCGCTTCTGGCCACCGCGCTCGAGTCGTTCACCCGGCTCGGCGCGTCCGGCCTGGCCGAGGAGGCCCGTGTGGAGCTGCGGGCCAGCGGCGTGGCCACCTCACCCGCCCAGGCCGATCCACTGGCGGAGTTGACCGCACAGCAGCGCGAGATCGTACGGCTGGCGGCACGAGGTCTTCGCAACCGGGAGATCGCCGAGCAGCTGATGCTGTCCCCGCGTACGGTCAGCTCCCACCTCTACAACGTGTATCCGAAGCTGGGTGTCAGCAGCCGGAACCAGCTTCGCGATCTGTTCGACGATCTGTGATCCCCATCGCGAGTCGCACCACAGGGCCACTCCCACGGTGTCAGCGCAGCCCCTTTGGGTAGCGGCGATACCGGTGACCATCCGGCGGACAACCGCTCGTGACGATGGAGGAAAAGTGAGCCGTTTGAGTTCCGAGCCCGGAAGGGGCCGCGACGGGCCAGAACGCCCTGCCGTCGTCCTCGATCCCCTCGTACAACGGCTCGTCGACGCCTCTGTGGCACCGCCCTACCTGCACCAGCTCGGTCCGGCCGACGGACGTCAGGCACTGCTGGAGATCCAAGGGCACACGTTCGACGACCTGGGCCTGGACGCCGAGTTCCTGGTGGCGCCGGTGGGCCCGCGCGGGCTCGTCGGCTTCTGGTTGTTCCGGCCGACCGGCCCGGCGGCGACGAGCCCCCTTCCCCTGGTCGTGTACCTGCATGGCGGCCGGTGGATGCTGGGCGACGCCCGGACCCACGCGCGAATGATCGGCGAGCTGGCCACCGCGAGTGCCGCCGCCTTCGTGGTACCCGAGTACACCCGCACCCCGGAGGCCCGCTACCCGGTCGCGCTGGAGGAGTCGTACGCGGTCCTGACCTCGGTGGTCGAGCAGGCCGACGCCCTGGATCTGGACGGCGGCAGGCTGGCGCTGGCCGGCGACTGCGCCGGCGCGACCATGGCCACGGCGCTCACCATGATGGCCAAGCAGCGTGGCGGCCCCCGTATCAGCGCACAACTGCTGTACTACCCGATGACCGACCCGGGCTCCGCCACCCCCTCGCGGGACCAGTTCGATTCTGGCTACCTCCTGACGAGTGAGGCTCTGGACTCGTACTGGCACGAGTACACCGACGACGCGGGCGAGCTCGCCGAGCCCACGGCCTCGCCGCTGCGGGCAACCACGGCGGACCTCGCGGGACTGCCTTCCGCCCTCATCGTGACGGCGGAGGCGGACGTCGTACGGGATGAGGGCGAGCAGTACGCCCGCCGGCTGCGGCAGGCCGGAGTCCCGGTGATCGCCGCCCGCTACCTGGGGACAGTGCACGACTTCGCATCCCTGATTTCTCTGCAGGACAGCCCGCCGACGCTGGCGGCGATCCGGCAGGGCGGCCACTTCCTCAGGGATGCTCTCGCCGACCGGCGCTGACCGACCAGTTCAACGGGACCGTGCGGACGGTGGATGAGGCGACCTGTCCGTGCTGCCCCGCTGCCGTCGGAGACGGACAGTCAACATACTGATGCGTGCGGAGCAGGCTGCTTGCGAGGGTGAGGGACGTAAGGCCGCCTTCGGCGGCACGTCCCGCACAGCAAGAGGGCAGCATGTCCACCGTCCCCCCAGTTCTTGAGGCGGCCGCGCAGGCCTTCGCCGACGCGACCGCGCACCCTCCGTTCCTGTATGACCTGGGCCCGGTCGAAGGACGAAAGGTCCTGGACAGTGTCCAGGAGGGCGACGTCCCGGTGCCGGACGCGGAGGTGGAGGATCTGACGATCGCGGGCGGCCCGTCGGGCAAGGTCTCGATCCGCGTCTTCCGCTTGGCCGGTGCCCAGGGCCCCCAGCCCGTGGTCCTGTATCTCCACGGCGCCGGCTGGGTCTTCGGCAATGCCCACACCCATGACCGGCTCGTGCGCGAGCTCACCGTACGCGCACAGGCCGCGACGGTCTTCGTCAACTACAGCCTCTCGCCCGAAGCGAAGTACCCCACGGCCCTTGAAGAGACCTACGCCACGCTGCTGTGGATCTCGAAGGAGGGAGCCGCCCACGGGCTCGACCCGGACCGCGTCGCGGTGGTGGGCGACTCTGTTGGCGGCAACATGGCCGCAGCCACCACTCTTCTGGCCAAGCAGCGTGGAGGCCCCAAGCTCGCGGCGCAGCTGCTGTACTACCCCATCACCGACGCACGTTTCGACACCGATTCCTACGAGCGGTTCGCGAGCGGCTACTTCCTCAGCCGCGACGGGATGAAGTGGTTCTGGGACCAGTACACGACCGATCCGGCCGAGCGCGCGCAGATCACGGCCTCCCCCCTGCGAGCGAGCCTGGACGAACTGGGCGGGCTGCCGCAGGCGCTGATCATCATGGCCGAGGCGGACGTCCTGCGCGACGAGGGCGAAGCGTATGCCGCCAAGCTGCGCGCCGCGGGCGTGCCGACAACGGCTGTGCGCTATCAGGGCGTCATCCATGACTTCGTCGTGCTCAACGCGATGAGGGACACCTGCGCCGCCCGGGCGGCGACCCAGCAGGGCGGCGACTTCCTCTACGACGCGCTGCACTCCTGCTGTCCGGCCTGACGTCCGGCATCAAAACCTCTCGGCGAAATGACGCCGAAGCGGAAAGTCCGCCTCGCACAACGTTCAGACAGCACACGACCGAAGGGCGGACCTTATGTCGCTGTATTCATCGAGACCAAAGCCCGGGCCGCTCTCGGCAACCCTCCGCGCCGGCGGAAAAGAGGCGGATCTCCTGACGCCTGGGGCACCGGTCCGAAAGGAGGGAAGCGTCCCCGGCAGCTTCTACACCACGGACGCGCTGCCCATCCACCGCAGACGGGCGTACTGGCGCGAAGCCCTGGCCCAGACGTTCGGCGCCGTGGACATGGCCGTACCCGACGAGGTGTACTCCGGCACGATCCGTACGACACCGCTCGGCCGGCTCCAGGCCGTCGCCGTGGACGGCGACTACCTGTCCGTACTGCGCACCCGCCGAGTCGTCGCGCAGAGCCATGCAGAGGCGCACGTGGTCGTCAAACTTTTGGAAAGAGGAGTCGCCCGACTCGAACAGGACGGCCGCGAAGCTCTCCTGGGGCCGGGAGACATCTTCGTCTACGACACGGCGCGCGCCCTCCGGCTGAACTTTCCCCAGGCCTTCCGGACCAAGTCCCTCGTCCTGCCGCGAGACGTTCTGGGCCTCAGTGAGTCCGAAATGACACGTGCCACGGCGTCACCGCTCGGCTCTCACACGCCTCTGGGCGGGCTGCTGTCGCCCTTCCTGGCCGGGCTCGTGGACGGTGCGGGAACCTTCCCGCACCGCACCAGCGAACTGATGGCCCATAACGTCGTGGACCTGCTTGGCGTGCTGGCCGACCAGTTGCTCGGCCGGACCAGCGAGGACACGCGCGGAGCGAACCGGGCGCTGCTGCTGCGGATCCAAGCGTTCATCGACCGTCATCTCGAGGACCCCGACCTGACACCGCATGCCATCGCCCGAGACCACCGCATATCCCTGCGCTATCTACACAAACTGTTCGAGACCGAAGACGCCACTGTCGGCCGGTGGATCCAGCGGCGCCGTCTGGAGGAGTGCCGGCGCGAACTGGCGCGCCACGGGAATGGCCGCACGATCTCCGCAGTGGCGCACCGATGGGGTTTCACCAGCGCCGCACATTTCAGCCGGGTGTTCCGGGCCGCCTACGGGATGTCACCCCGGGACTGGCGCGACACCAAAGGCTCGGCGCCGTACACCCCGTCACTCATGCGGGCCATCGGAGCCTGAAACCGGTGCGACAAGAGGCAACTACCACGGGGTTTTAGGGCCCGTCCCCCGATGTCCGATGAGGACGGACAGAAGGAAACCCGGCAGAGGGGGCGAGCACGGTGCGAACGACACTGACTCACGAACACGACATCCAGTCTCACGCTGCCGGCACAGCAGGGCCCCGGAGGCGTACCGGGTCGTCTTCGGCGGTTGATTTGGGCGCGATCCAATCCCGGACCCTTGCCGGAGCGAATCGCTTCACAGACCCAGTCCCGTCGACATTCCGCTCTCGGGAGACCGCCCTGTGCGGCACTCTTCTGAGTGCTCCGTGCCACTACGTGCTGGTCGAAGGGTAAACAGTGGTCAATAGCGGACCCCATATTCCCAGGTGAGACGCCATGTCGCCGTTCCAGAGCTGGGTGATTCCAAGCTCAAAGCGCGAGTTCGATTCTCGTCACCCGCTCCATACGAAAGCCCCAGGTCAGCAACCCGGGGCTTCTTCGTTGTCTAGACCATTTTCGGTTCGCCCAGCCCTCTACCAGCCCTAACCTACTGACGCGAGTCGCGATTCGTTGAGCTCCAGCACCCGCTCAACGGGCATCGAACTCCATTCGACAGGGCCCGGCTACGTCACCTCACGGCGGTGCCCGATGCAGGCACCGAAGTCACCGAAGCCGCCGAAGCAGCGCAGGACGAGGCGGTACGCGGGACGGGCCTGCCAGTGGCCACACCTGCCCCGGCGCTCCAGCACGGCGGCCTCTGCGGTGGGCTCGCGGATCGAATGCTGCCTTCACAGCCGACAGTCTCTGGCAGGTGAGGCATTCGTGACACCGCTGTGTGTACTAGGCGCACGTCGTCGGTGCCTGCCGGCTGTCAGCCGGGGAGGTTTGGTCACAGATCGTCGGGCGGGGACAGGAGTTGGCCTTGCTGGGAGAGTCTCCGCCATTGACTGGGGGCGGTGCCGTAGGTCTGGCGGAAGCGGCGGGAGAAGAAGGCGGGGTTGGCGAAGCCCCAACTGCGGGCGATGGCGTCGATCGTGCGGTGCGAGTGTCCGGGGGCTGCGAGGTCGCTGCGGGCGCCCTCGAGCCGGCGGCGGATGATCCACTTTTCAAGACTGAGCCCGCCGTCTTCGCACAGCCGGTACAACGTCCGCATGGACGTGTTGTGTGCCCAGGCAATCCTTTGAGGGGTGAGGTCGGGTTCCCGCAGATGGGCGCGGGCGTAGGCCAGGACACGGGTGAGGAGGGTTTCCCTTGCGACTGCCCGGCGGGTGGGGTCGTCGCCGGCGACGGACACCACCCACGCTCGGACGAGTTCCACGGTGGCGGAGGCAAGGGCATCGGCTTCGGGGCCCATGTTGATCTCGTCGGCAATGCGGTGCACGCCGTGAACGTGGTTGATCAGCAGCCGTCCGATGGGGCTGTGTTCGAGCATCGGGATGGACGTGCGGATCGTCTCTACGGGCAGGCTGAGGCGTTCGGTGTCGAACATCAGAGCCAGCGCGCTGCCGAGGCCGGACCACCAGTAATCGTACCCGGCAGGCATGTGTTGCATGGTCGCGCTGTTTGGGCCGATGCGCTGCCGATGGTCGGTCCATGCGAAACCGCCGACTCCCTGGCGAAGAATATTGATCGCGACGGTGTCCATCGCATCGCGCCGCGCCTGCCGGAGCGAGCGGGAGACGCGCATCCCTGTGCCCTGGGTATGGAAGAGCGTTAGCGGGCCGATTTGCCAGAGTTCGAGTCGTTTCCAGACCGTGCCCTCGGTCTCCTCCTCCTGGACGGAGGAGATGCCGCCCTCGCCGGCGGCCACCGCTTGGAAGGCTGCGATCCTGTCACCGACTGGAAAATCGCTTGTGTCGAGGACAAGCACGATGCCTCCCATGCCGGGCAGCGCCCGGTCGTAGGGCGCCAGTGCCCGCCGTGTGAAGCTTTCCGGGCAAAGATGCATGTATGCAACACGGGCATGTGTACACGTCTCCTATGGCTCGCGATGCGGCAGGTGCGCGGGTCGCGCGGCCGGGGCCGTGGCCGTGGCACACAGGGGACAGGCCCCGGCAGGCAGGGTAAAGTCGACCGGTGGTGCCCGTGCCACGCTCCCGCACAACAACTACAGCAATCCCCTCTTCGCCCCGACACGGCACTGGGCGGACTACTGCCGCCCTTCCTCCTCGGGCTCGTGGACACCGTGGCAACCTACGCGCCACACCCCAGCGAGCCGATGGCCCGTGCCTCACATTTCAGCCGGGCTTTCCGGGCCGCCTACGCGATGTCCCCGTGAAGGGCGCGACGCCCAGGGCTTGATGTAGTACGCCCAGGCGCCCGCAGGACTCCCCGAGCCCGGTTCTTTCTCGTACCGGCCCGGGCATCGAAAAGAGTCTCAAGAGAGGACTCATCATGACTGGACGGTTCAACCGAGCTCGCGTCGGCAGTGACGCACTGCAGTCGCTGGTCGACGAGCTTGCGGTGGACCTCGGCCGGTCCGTCGTGGTCGACGATCCTCTGGTCCGGCTGATCTGCTCGAGTCAGCACTTCGGCGACGAGGACCAGGTGCGCGTCCGCGGCCTTCTCCACGGCTATGCGGACAGCGAGACAATCCGGTTCATCCTTGCGCAGGGAGTGGCCCAGTGGTCCAGGCCAGGCATGATCAAGGGCCGTGACGACATCGGCCTGCTTCCGCGCTACTGCGTGCCCCTCAGGGAGCGGGGCCATCTCCTCGGCCTGCTGATGGTCATCGACGCGCAGCAGACGCTGACAACGGAGCAGATCGACGCCATCGAGGACGCTTCCCGCGCCATCACGGCTCAGATGTACACGGACTACCTCGCGACCGACGCCGAGGAGACGGCCGCGGAGGAAACGCTGCTCGATCTGCTCAGCACGAGCCCTGCCGGGCGGAGCGCCGCGCGGCAGCGCATGCTCGGCAGCGGTCTGCTCCGCGACGCACCCCATTCCGTGGTCAGCGTCGTCGAGGTGTCCCGGTCCCAGGAGGATCCGCACGCACAGATCCAGGTGGCGCTCCGGGCTGCGGTGGAGCCGTTCCGGCGCACGCGGTCAGCGATTGGAGCCATGGCGGTCGACCAGGAGCGCGCGGTGCTCCTTCAGCTCCGTGACCGGCCGCCGAGCCAGTCGGAACTCACCGAACAGTCCACAGGCATCCTCGACACCCTGGCCACGTTCCTCAGCCCATCGGCGGCGCCCACGGTCGGCGTCGGCGGGCGCCGGACCAACCTGGCCGAAGCGTGGACCTCGTACGAGCAGGCGCTCGTGGCGGCACGGGCGGCCCGCCGGCTGCCCGCTCTGAAGGGCATAGGCGACTGGGAGGAGCTGGGCGAGTTCGCCATCCTGGCGCAGCTCCCGGAGCATGCCCTGAACGAGTCGCTGATTCCGATGCCGCTGCGCGCTCTGGCCCGCAGCAGCGGTGCCGCACGGCTGCGGGAGACGCTTCGCTGCTTCCTGGACTTCGCCGGATCGGTCCCCAGGACCTCGGAGGCATTGCAGATCCACCGGACCTCGTTGTACTACCGGTTGCGACAGATTCAGGACATCACGGGACTCGACCTGGACAATGGCGCCCACCGTCTCGTACTGCACCTCGGCCTGCGGATCGAGGAACTCCTCGCCTCTGAGCACTACGACAGCGGTGCCTGAGCATCCCGGTTCCCCCTGCCTGCCTGCGCTTTTCTACAGAGCGATGAACGCTCACCGGCAGATCACTACGTCACGCGGTGGTGACGGGGCATCCCGGCGATCAACAATGTTCCTACGCGGCTGCCGACGGACAGGGTTCGTGTCACGGCGGCCGCCGAAACGGCAGGCCGGGCCGCTGACCGGGCCGGACATCGAGCCAGGAGAATCGCCATGGGAAACCTGACGACGAACGACGGTACGGAGCTCGTGTACCGCGACAGCGGAGGAGACGGCTTCCCGCTGGTCATGCTCCACGGCTGGGGACAGACGCAGGAGATGTTCCACCACCAGCTCGACGGCCTGTCCCCCGCTCGCCGGGTCATCACGCTGGACCAACGCGGTCACGGCGTGTCCGGCAAGCCGCACCACGGATACCGCATCGCCCGCCTGGCGCACGATGTCCTCGAACTCGTCGACCACTTGGGACTGCAACGTTTCGACGCCCTCGGCTGGTCGATGGGCGTCTCGGTGTGGTGGAGCTTCATCGACCAGTACGGCACCGCCCGGATCCGACGGTTCGTCGCCGTCGACCAGCCGGCGGCCGTCGCGGCCGTACCGTGGATGACGCCCGAGGAACAGCAGGACTCCGGCGCCCTCTTCGATGTGGCAGGCCTTCTCGAACTCGGTGCCGGCCTGGCCGGCCCGGACGGCGAACGCGTGCGCCAGGACTTCGTACGCAGCATGTTCTCCGGTGACCCCGACCCCGAAATGCTCGCCTTCGTCGCCGAGCAGATCACGGCGACGCCCCCTTACGCCGCTGTTCCGCTGCTGTTCGACCACTGTGCGCAGGACTGGCGTGACGTACTTCCCCGGGTGGATGTGCCCACCCTGGTGCTCGGCTGCGACGGAAGCCATGTCAACCCCCGTTCGCAGCAATTCGTCGCCGACAAGATCCCGGACGCACAACTCCACGTCTTCCCGACCGACGTGGCGAGCTCACATTTCCCCTTCCTTGAGAATCCTGCCGCCTTCAATGTCGTGGTCGAGAAGTTCCTGACTGAAAACCCCTGATTCCCAAGAACCGACCGCAGCGACTTCGTTAATCCGGTGAGCAGCACAACCGGTCCGGCCGAGTTCACCACAAACAGCGATTCAAGGCACGGTTGGAGTTCCCATGGTCGAGTCAGTGATGTCAGGCATGCCCAAAACAACGGCACCGCGCCCTCACCACCCCTACCGAGACGTGATCCGGAAGCCGGAGAAACCCGCTGCGGACGCCCTCGGACATCTACAGGTTTCCGTCCTGCGATCTGGTGCCGGACGGGCCGGTGTCCCTGCTCAACTGCCGGCCGAGGACCATGACGAGGCCCTGTACCTGGGATTGCTCGTCGGTGGATCGGTCACCGTGGTCCATGGCGGCGCGGAAGTCGTCCTCGAGCCGGGCGACCTCGTCTTCGGCAATCCGGCCCATTGCCCCTTCCTGCTGTTCGGCGACCACTTCCAGATGACGGTTTTCCGCATTCCCCGGCACCGTCTGGGGGTCGCGGAGTCGGATGTGTGCCGCGTCATCGGTACGCCCGTACCGGGTGGTGAGGGCGTGGGGGCGCTGGTGTCGAACTTCCTGTCCATGCTCACCGCAGATGCCGAGTTCCGCAGTTCCCGCATCGGCGAGCGGCTCGCCCGCAACGCCGTAGATCTCCTCGCCGTGCTCGTGATGGAAATCCTCGGAGAGGAAACAGCCGACAGGTCGAGTGCCGGCACCGCCACGCTTTCGCGCATCCGGAATTTCATTGAAGAGCATCTGACGGTTCAAGATCTATCGCCGGAATCGATCGCTCTCGCCCACCACATCTCCGTGCGGTATTTGCACAAGCTCTTCCAGAGCGAAGGCACGACGGTGAGCCATTGGATACGGCGTCGGAGGCTCGACTCATGCCGCCATGAACTCGGCCGCTCGCCGAACCGGAGGCTCACCGTGGCCGCTGTGGCGCACCGGTGGGGTTTCAGCAGCGCGTCACACTTCAGCCGGGTCTTCCGGGACGCCTACGGAATGTCCCCCAGTGAATGGCAGGCCCTGGCGTCTTCGGAGGCCGGCTCGCCGACACTCAGCGGAAGCGTTGCCGGCTAAGCTTGTCCTACCTTCCTAGCGTGCGTCTGAGGCGGTCATTCGTAGAATCGTCGGGCCCAGGGGTTGCGGGTATGGCTGTCAGCTTGTCGCCGTCTGATGGCTGAAAGAACTTGGCCGCCCGGAACCCCGCGACGACTCGACCGCTCATTGGGATGCGCGACTCGATCGCTGTGTAGGACAACGTCGGCGAGGTCGTCTGCGGGGCTGCTGTTGGACGACCAGCCGGCGGAGGGGACTGTGTCAGAGATCTGGGCCGGGGTGGACATCGGCAAGGAACATCACCACTGCGTGGTGATCGATGCGAAAGGCGAACGCCTCCTGTCGCGGCGGGTCCTGAACGATGAGTCCGCGCTGCTGGAGCTTCTCGACGACGGCCGAATGCGAGTTCAGCCGACGCCGACACCCGCCGGGAGCGGCGCCGAATCCGTCTCGTGCAAGAGATGCCGGCCCTCGTCCCCCGTTGGGTGGAAGGAGCATGCCGCGATCCGTGCCTTCACGCAGTCATCGTCTACTTCAAGGCACGATTCGATGACACATCCGAACCGGGTAGTTGAGCGTATCTACGCGCAGCGATGTTAGGTTGCTGACCTATGGATGAATCCAATCCCAAGCCGCCATGCGCACAGCCCCCCAACAGGGATTCTTTGCGGCTCCCCGCCGCCGGCGGGGCGGCGTCAGCTTGGATCACTCTCTTGACCACCGAGCACTACAATCTCCAGAGTGCGCGTGCCGGCACAATTGGTGAGGCCAACGGTCGCGCCAGCATCTTCCTGGGGGCGGTGTCGGCCGCCCTTATCGCCCTCGGTTTCTACGGCCATGCAGAGCGCGGCGCCGGCACCACCATCTTTCAGATGGTGGTGCTTTCATCTTTGGCCTTCCTGGGCCTCGTGACCTTCGTCCGATGCCTGGAAATCTCCATTGACGATTGGCATTTCTGCCTCCGGATCACGCAACTGCGCGCGATCTACACCGAGCTGGTTCCGGAGCTGGCGGAGGCTCTCCGCGCGGTCGCGGGATCAGAACAGGCCGTGGTCATGTTGACACCGCGCCTGCGGCCATTTCAGCGGATGCTCAGCGTTGCCGGCAGCATCGGCGTCATCACCAGTGTCATCATCGGCGCGGACGCAGGCGTCTTGGTCTACGGCGTCGGCGCTCCCCTCGCTGCCGCTCTTCCGTCCGGAGCTGCGATCGGATTGATCATGGTTTGGGCCAGCGTACGTTTCCAGAGTGCTCGCTGGAAGGGTGCCACTGCCACAGGAGCCGCTCCGCCCGAATAACAAGGGGGAAGGCGTTGGCCGGTGCGGGCGAAGACTCCATCTGGGATACGGCTCCGTGGTGTTTCACCGCGCTGCTGAAAAAAGGCGCGAGAGCCGCTCGACCGGCACCGGTCCGCCTCGGCGCCGGCGTCGACACCTGGCGGGAGCGCTGCAGGACACGTGCCCACCTGGCGGTCGACCCCCGGCAGTCAGCTCTCGCCGGCCGGGGAGTGGCCACTTGGCCGATGGGGCTGCCACCTGGCGACCCTGCCCTTACAACGCTGCCCATTCCGGCGGTGCGCCGCGCGCACCTGGCAGGGCTCCCGACTTGTCACCGTCGCTGCCGCTACGCAGTAGCGCCACCCTCTGGCCGCCCGCTGAGTGGCCTGTGCGCCGCTACCAGCCTCGGACGGTGGCGTGCATCTCCCACACGAGGATCTCCGCGCCCGCAGACTGTTCGGCCGTGATGCGCTGGCCGCCGGTCGCAGTGAAGCGCACCGCGTCACCCTCCTGGAGTTCTCCTGTGCCCTCCAGGACGACATTGCCTCTTGGCACGTACAGATGGAGGAACGGGGCCTCGGGCAGCGCAACCGAGCCGCCCGCCGAGAGCCGGGCGGCATGCAGTGCGGCGTACTTGTTCCGGATGCGGATGGCGGTGGTGCCGGAGTGCTTGTCCATGCCGGAGGCGACTGTGGTCAGACCGCCGCGCAGGAGCTCGTCGTCGATCTCCAACTGCTCGTATCCCGGGGGGATCCCGGCCTCGTCCGGTACGATCCACATCTGCACGAAGTGCACCGGGTCGCTATGAGTGCTCCCGCCCTCCAGACGCCACGAGTCGTTCTTCTCCGAGTGCAGGATCCCCGTTCCCGCACTCATCCTCTGAGCCAGACCGGGGTAAATCAATCCGGAATGTCCGGTGGAATCCTGGTGCACCAAAGACCCCTGCAACACCCATGTGACGATTTCCATGTCCTGATGGGGATGAGTCTCGAAACCGGTCCCTGCTGTGACGATGTCGTCGTTGCTCACCAGCAGAAGACCGTGATGGGTATTTTGCGGGTCGAAGTGACGGGAAAAGGAGAAGGAATGTTTGGAATCGAGCCAGGACAGGTTCGTTTTGAAACGTTCCCGGCCGCGCCGCACATCGACGGTCTGCTGCATGGCTGAAGTCAACGTCGGCCCCCGTCAGCAGGAATGTGAGTGGTCACAGCTTGGCCCTCGAAAGGCTCGGAACGGGGATCTCGGGAACGTGGTCGACGGAGGACCGGACATGGAGCTGAATGCAGTGCTGGTCGGCAATCTCGGCGCAGATCCCGGCCACTTGCTCACAGAGAGGCCCCCCGAGGTCCGCTGCGGCCAAAGCCATGATCATCTTGTACTTGAGATCCTCCACTTTTCCTCCCATGCTGCCGGCTCATCAGATTCACGCTAAGTGAGCCCTCTGTGCCTCGCCAGCCGAACCGTGGCTGGCATGCGGACGAGTCGGCCGGAAGGGTGCCCGGGGGGAGGGGTGTCAGCGGTTGCTGTGGACGCCGGGGGCATGCCGAGGGCGGTCAGGGCGCCGATGACGCCATGGCGATGATGGCCAAGCGGGCATGGACGAGACATTCCGACAGCATGGGTGGTCAGTGCGGCAGCACGGTGTGCAGCCACTGCAGGACTTCGGGGGTCACCGGGTCGGTGATGTCGGCGAACTGGTCGTGCTTCTTGAGGAACTTCGCCACGTAGGGGCACACCGGCACGATGCGCTTCCCGGAGGCACGCACGTCGGTCAACGCCTGCTGCACGAGGAGCGAGGCCAGGCCCTGCCCGGCGAAGGCGTCGTCGATTTCGGTGTGGTAGAAGACGCGCTGACCGTCGCGGTCGCGGTACGCGGTGAAGCCTGCGGTTTTACCGTCGCCCAGGATTTCGTACCGGTGCTTGGAGTCCACTTGCTGGACAGTTGGAGCGGCGGCGGGCTGTGTCATCGTATGCCTTTCAGTGGCGCGTCGGGTTTTTGCGCGGTGTGATGGTGGCGTTGGGAAGTGCGGGCGCGGGAAGACGGTCGCCGTCGTAACCATCGACCCTGCCCAAGCGGTCGGATGCGTTCTGCCACGCCTCCCGGGCCTCGACGATGTCTTCGTGGCTGCGGCCGATGAAATTCCACCACATGACGATCTGTTCCTCGAACGGTGTCCCGCCGAGGAGGACCGCCCGAGCAGCGGTGTCCGTCTCGTTCGTCAGCGTCAGTGTGGTGTTTCCCGTGCCGAGGTAGCCCAGCTCCGCCGGGTGCAGGAGTGTTCCGGCCATGCGGACATCCCCGTGGTCGACGAGAAGGCCGTGCTCGAAGCCGGGGTCTGTTTCGAGCGTGGTCGTCGAGCGCGGCTCAAGGACGAGTTCGGCGCCGAGCAAGGGCGTGAAGGTCCGCACCGGAGAGGTGTCACCTGCCAGTGACCCCAGGAACACGCTGACCTCGGCGCCGCCGACCCGGATCGGGCGCGGGACGTAGTGCCGGAAGTCTCGGCCGGTGTGCCGGTGCTCTTCGGGAAGCGCCACCCACAACTGGACGCCGTGCAGGATGGTGGTGCGTGTGGTGGAGACTTCGGAGTGGCTGATGCCGTACCCGCTCGTCATGAGGTTCAGCTCACCGGGCCGCACGAGGGCATGGCTGCCCATGCTGTCCCGGTGCTCGATCTCCCCGCTGAACAGCCAGCTCACGGTCTGCAGACCGGTGTGCGGATGGGGCGCGACGTCCATGCCGCCCGTGCCGGCGACGTCGTCGGGTCCGTAGTGGTCGACGAAACACCAGGCCCCGATCAGCGTCCGGGCCCGCTGCGGCAGCGTGCGCCGCACCGTCATCGCCCTCGGACCGCCCAGGGGGACGTCCCGCGCGGAGAGGACGTCGACCTGCGCTACCTGCTCGCCATGGTCCGAGGCCGCGCAGCGCAGTTCGGTGGGATCTTTCTCGACGTTGCTCATCGCACACCTCTCTCACCCGGGGTGGTTTTATGTTCAACGATTATGCCTGAGGATGGGCGGGTGTGCCCTGTCAGGCGCACGGCAGAGCGATCGAGGGCCGGTGCGGCCCGTGAGGGAGTCCAGGTTGAGTGACACGGCAGCAGGCCCCGTGAGCAAGCGGGTCTTCGTCGACAAGCAGAGCCCGAAGGCGTACCACGCGTTGGTCGAGACAGCCGAAGCGGTCCGCGCGGTCGCCGCCGACGCGGGCCTGGACCGCACGCTCGTAGAACTGATCAACCTCCGCGTCTCACAGATCAACGGCTGCGCCTACTGCCTCAACGTGCACACCCGGGCCGCGCTGCGCGCGGGCGAGACCACCCAGCGTCTGGGCGTGCTGGCCGCCTGGCGTGACACCGAACTGTTCACGGCACGGGAGCGCGCGGCACTCGCCTTGGCCGAGGCGACCACCGCCCCCGCGAACGCCGTCGTGCAGGAGAGCGCCTACGACGCAGCCCGCCAGGTCCTCACCAACGATGAGATCTCCGCGGTGATCTGGGTAGCGATCACCATCAACGCGTTCAACCGGGTCTCCGTCATGAGCAAGCATCCCGTGCGCGGGATCCCTCAGCAGTGATCCGGTTTCACCCCTTCCGGGTGCCGAGACACCAGTCGTGCGCGCGCTCATCTCCAATCGAGATAACTGAGGTCCCGAACCATCGCACCAGGTGAGGAAGAGCGACTGTGCTTCAGCCCGAGCCGGGATGCTCGGCTCACCCCTCAAGAAGGTGCACATGGCCGCATCATCCGACACCTCCGAACCCCGCGCCGGTCCGCGACCGCGTCGGATCGCCCTCCTCTACTGGACCACCAAACGCCGGCAGCGGGCGGCGGCGAAGCCGAGCACAGCAAGCCCGTAACGCTGGGTAACAATTGGAGCCACGTAAAGTCATGTCGGGGCGCGAGATCCGAGGAGGTGAACTGCCGATGGAGCCTGTGAGGTTCGCGGTCCTGGGGCCGGTCCTGGTCCAGCGGGCGGGGGTGGAGTTGCCCCTTGGGCGTCCGCAGGAAAGGGCCCTGCTGGCACTGCTGTTGGCGCGAGGAGCGCAGCCGGTCGCCGTGAAGGAGATGGTCGACGTTCCGTGGGGCGGACGCCCACCGCACAGCGCGGTCAACGTGATCCGCCGGAATGTCGGGTCACTACGCCGCCTTCTGGAGCCCGGACTCCCCACCCGTGCCGTCAGCCTTCGGCTGATACGGGACGCGGGCGGATATCGGTTGGCGGCCGACGGCGACTCCCTGGACCCCATGCTCCTCCGCATCCAGGGCATGGGCAAGCTCCGCTACGTCGTCGAGCAGCCCTTCTCCCTGCTCCATCAGTTCAAACGGCTCGCCGTGCGATGGGAACGCCGCACCGAACTCCACGACGCGTTCGTATCCCTCGCCTGCAGCCTCGTCTGCTGGAGACGACTAAAGAAACGCCGACCATGATCGTGTTACGAGCTCATAGGGTGAAACGTGAGCGCGGTTCTTTCTCGGGCTACATTCCGTGCATTCTTCGGCAAGATGCAGCTGCTGTCGGGTTCTAGGGTCATGCACAGAAAATCCGCTCCTGCAGCCATTGTTGGGGACCCGAAAATGACTCAGCCTCTTCCCTCAGTCATGTGCGCGGTGACGGTGCACGTCAACGTCCCGGGCGAGCGGCAGGTGCCGCTGCCCGCGGAGCTGCGCTACGACATCACCGACCCCTACGCCGTGCAACTTTCCCTCGGCGCACCCGCTGCCAGACCCGTTGACTGGCTGTTCGCCCGCACACTGCTCATGGAAGGCCTGCGTCGGCCCACCGGTACCGGGGACGTGCTGGTGATTCCTCGGCACCGTTGCCATCCGGACTCCGTGCGCATCGTCCTGAGGTCCACCGCCGGCGTGGCGCTGGTCGACATCGCGGTGTCAGCGGTCACCGCGTTCGTGCGGCAGACCGTCTCGCTGGTACCCCCAGGGACGGAGAGTCTTCATATCGATATGGACCGCGCCGTCGCCGAGCTCACGGGCAGGAGGGACTGACACGCACTCGACCGGCCGGAATGCGGCCCAGGCACTGCCCGGAACGGCTGGGCGGCCCGCGCTGTGCCCTACCGGAAAGATCAGTGCGCTCTCAGTTCACATCTGTCCCAGCAGTCACGGTTCCACCGCCCAGGCATCGGCAGCGACGCACTGCAGTCGCTGGCCGACCGGCTCGCGGAGGACCTCGGCTGGTCTGTAGTCGTCGACGATCCTCTGTCCGGATGATCTGTACGAGCTGGTACTTCGGTGACGAGGACCCCGTGCGGGTCCGCAGCCTGCGGCAGGGCTGCGCGGACGACGAGGTCATCCGATTCGGGCTCGCCCAGGGGTGGCCCAATGGTCCAAGCCGGGCTTCATCAAAGGCCGGGACGACATCGGACTGCTCTCTCGCTACGTCGCCCCGCTGCGGGAGGGACAACCTTCTCGGGCCTGCTGATGGTCGTCGACGCGCATGAGACGCTGACACCGCGGGAGATCGACACCATCGCGGAGGCGGCCCGTGCCATGGCTGCTCAGACGTATCTCGAGGTCCTCGGCACCTTCCTCGAACCGTCGGCGGCACCCGTGGTCGTTGCCCGGCTGCGGGAGACCCTGCGGTGCTTCCGGGAACACGCCGGGTCGATCCCCCGAACCGCGGAGGCGCTGCAGATCCACCGGACCTCGTTGCACTACCGGCTGCGGCAGATTCAGGAGATCACGGGTTGGACCTGACAACGGCGCCCAACGGCTCATCCCGCACACGGTCTGCGGATCGAGGAACTCCTCGCCCAGGAGGCCCACGACATCGCGCCTGAGAGCGCCTCCACGGCGTGCCCATCGGCCCGCGGATTTCCATAGAGCGTTTCCACAGAGCGGTTTTCTACAGAGTGATGAAACCTGCCTGGCAGATCCCTACGTCGCGCGGTGGTGCCGCTGTGTCCCGGCAACCGACAATGGAGTAACAGGGGTACCCGGAGAGTCGGTTCTTGTCGATATTCGGTCGCCGAAGCGCCACTCGACGCCTGTCGCGGAAGCCGAATATCGAGGAGGCGATCCGCCATGGGGGCAAGCCCCGTCACGGTTACCGCATCGCCCGCCTGGCACACGATGTCCTCGAATTCGTCGATTACTTGAAGCTGGACCGTTTCGACGCCCTCGGGTGGTCGATGGGCGTGACGGACGCGTCCCCGTGCTGCCCTGGCTGTCGGACACGTGCGATGACGAACTCCTGCTACGTCGCCATGCATGTCCACGGCTTGGTCGCGGCCGTCCGCGACGGAGGCGAGGTTTCCTGGAACCCGGCGACATCGTCTTCTGCGGTCCGGGCGTGCGCGACTCCCTGCGCTTCGGCGACCACTTCCGGATGATGGTCTTCCGTGTGCCGCGTCGCCGCCTGGAGATTGCCGAGTCCGACCTGCGCCGGGCCATGGGTGTGCCCCTGCGCTGTGGGGACGGTGTGGGGGCGCTGGTGTCGAACTTCATGTCCGTGCTTGCCTCCTGGGGCGGAGTTCCACCAGTCGCGCCTCGGTGACCGGCTCGCCCGCAAAGCCGTGGATCTCCTCGCCGTACTCGTCACGGAGTCCGTCGGGGTGGATTGGCGGATCCAGATCTGTGTCCGGCGTCGATCGCGCTCGCACACCGCATCTCCGTCCGCTGTCTGCACAAGCTCTTCCAGAGCGAGCGCACGACACTGAGTCAGTGGATACGAGGGCGCAGGCTCGACGCTTGCCGACACGAGCTCGGCCGGGCACCGCATCGAAGACTCACCGGGCCGCCGTGGCGCATCGCTGGGGTTTTATCAACTCGTCACACTTCAGCCGGGCCTTCCGGGACGCCTACGGCATGTCACCCAGCGAGTGGCAGGCTTTGGCATCGTCGGACACCGCCGCCCCCGTTCCTGCCGGGTCTACCGGCGAGCACCGGGCCCCGAGGTTGTCGTCCCGTAGTCCGGCTCGGACACCACGGGTCCCGCAGAGGCGTCGAAGGCATGGGTCACCTCCGGTGCCGTGCCCTCCACGAGCAGTCGGCGGGCCCGCTCCTCGTAACGGCGGTCGGTGCCCGTGAGCCGGCTGTGGTGCTGGGCGAGATGCTCCGACCAGGACGCGACCAGGTAGTTCTCGATGAACCGACCCAGTTCGTTGCCGTCCTGGTAGAGACCCCACGTGAGGGCTCCCGTTCGCCGCCGTGACCGGGCCACATGGGCCATGCAGTCGGTGAACGCGGCCCTGTTCCCGGCCGCGACACGGTACGAGACGGAGACCAGCACGGGGCCGTTGGCCGGTCCGGGCTCGAACACCAGAGGCGGAACGGGCCAGTGGTCGGACAGAGTCGGGTCGATGCCGTCCGTGCCATGGAGCGGCCACCGGCGCACACTCGCCGCGCCCGCCAGCAGCAGGCCACTGCCGGCCAATAGGGAGACGGTCAGCCCCAGCCCGTCGGCCAGTGCACCCCACAGGGGTGCCGTCAGTGCCTGCCCGCCCTGGAAGACCAGGAGATAGACGGCGAGTGCCCGGGCCCTGACCCAGCCGGGGAGCCGTGTCTGGACGGCCGCGTTGAGCGTGGACAGCACGCCGATCCAGGCGAGACCGGCGGGCAGCAGCGCGACCGCCGCGAGCCATGGGATGCGGACCGTGGCCAGTACCGCCAGGACTCCGGCGAAGACGAGGGAACCCGCAGCGAGAGTGCCGTTGACGCCGAGAACACGACGGATCGCGGGCAGCGCGAAGGCCCCGCCCACCGCACCGACGCCGACCGCGCCGAGCAGCAGCCCGTACCCTCCCGAGCCCAGGCCCAGGGAGCGGCTCGCCACCAGGGGAAGCAGCGACCACAGTGCGGCGCCGCCGGGGATGAACAGGACCGTGCGCAGCAGAACTCGGCGGACGCCCGGCGCGTTCCACACGTAGCGGCGGCCGGCGTGCAGAGCCGTCAGGAGCTTCTCGCCCGGAGCGGTGGGCAGTTCTGTCGCAGGCCGCCGCCACAGCATGAGGACGGCCGCGATGCCCAGGTAAGAGGCGGCGTTGAAGGCGAAGACCCAGCCGGCGCCCGCCGCCGCGACCACCGCTCCGCCGAGTGCCGGGCCGAGGGCGCGGGCCAGGTTCATGTTCACGGCGCCGAGCGCGGCCGCCTGGCCCAACTGGTGGCGTTCCACGAGCTCAGGCTGGATCGCCTGCCAGGCCGGGCCCATCAGGGCGGTGCCGCATCCCAGCAGGAAGGTGAGGCCGAGCAGCAGACCCGGGGTGAGCGCGTCCGCGAACGCCAGCACGGTCAGCGCGGTGGAGACAGCGAGCATGGCGAACTGGGCGGCCAGAAGCACCGTACGACGGTCGTAACGGTCGGCCAGCACGCCCGAGGGCAGGGCCAGCAGTACGAAGGGGAGGCCCGAGGCGGTCTGCACGAGCGTCACGAGGGCGGCGTCGTGCCCGATCAGCAGCCACTGGGCGCCCACCGTCTGCATCCAGCTGCCGATGTTGGAGACCAGCTGCGCGATCCACAGCGCCCGGAAGACTCGGGCCGCGAGCGGGGCCCAAGCCGAAGCTGCCCCCGCTGGGGCTTTCGGTGAGGGTGCGGCGCTCATGCGGTTCCATACCGATATGGGAGCGGACATCTTGCTCCGGCGGTGTCTCGGGGTGTTCGGCATAGCCGAGAATCACGGTAGGGGCGGTCGGCGCGTGTCCGTTGACTGAGAGTGCACGGCCTCTGGTCCCACAGCGCGCGGAAGACGGCAGACCGAGAAGTCTCCACGCCTCTCCATGCCGTCCGTGCAGCCGGTCGCGGCCGACACCTCCGACGGCAGGGCATCCGAGCCGGAGCTTCGAGCTCCGCCCGGGAGACGTCCTGCCTGTGGTCGGAGCCTCTCCGGCATTTCCTTGTCCTGCGACGCACGGCTGAGGATTCGGAAACTTCGACCCGTTGGCCAGGACACGAGAGGAGGACGCTGTGGGGCCCGTTCCCATGCACGCACAGTCATCCCAGCCATGCGATGGACTCCTACCGTTCGAGGACCACACGGTCACCTCATTAACTGGAGGAGCCATGCAGTTCGGGATATTCAGCATCGGCGACGTCACACCGGATCCGACCACGGGCCGTACGCCGACCGAGCGTGAGCGCATCAAGGCGATGGTCGCCATCGCGCTGAAGGCCGAGGAGGTCGGCCTGGACGTCTTCGCGACCGGCGAGCACCACAACCCACCGTTCGTGCCCTCGTCGCCGACCACCATGCTCGGCTGGATCGCCGCGCGGACCGAGAGGCTGATCCTCTCCACCGCGACCACCCTCATCACCACCAACGACCCGGTGAAGATCGCCGAGGACTACGCGATGCTCCAGCACCTGGCCAACGGGCGCGTGGACCTCATAATGGGGCGCGGCAACACCGGACCCGTCTACCCGTGGTTCGGACAGGACATCCGGGAAGGCATCAACCTCGCCATCCAAAACTACGGCCTGCTGCACCGGCTGTGGCGCGAGGACGTCGTCAACTGGGAGGGTAAGTTCCGCACGCCGCTGCAGGCGTTCACGTCCACGCCCCGCCCGTTGGACGGCGTGCCGCCGTTCGTCTGGCACGGCTCCATCCGCTCTCCTGAGATCGCCGAGCAGGCCGCCTACTACGGCGACGGCTTCTTCCACAACAACATCTTCTGGCCCGCCGAACACACCAAGCGGATGGTCGAGCTGTACCGGACCCGGTACGCGCACTACGGGCACGGCACGCCCGAGCAGGCCATCGTCGGCTTGGGCGGGCAGGCGTTCATGCGCAAGAACTCCCAGGACGCCGTGCGCGAGTTCCGGCCGTACTTCGACAACGCGCCCGTCTACGGGCATGGCCCGTCGCTGGAGGAGTTCGTCGAGCAGACCCCACTGACCGTCGGCTCACCTCAGCAGGTCATCGAGAAGACGCTGAGCTTCCGCGAGTACGCCGGCGACTACCAGCGCCAGTTGTTCCTGATGGACCATGCCGGACTGCCGCTGAAGACCGTCCTTGAGCAGATCGACCTGCTCGGCGAGGAAGTCGTACCGGTCCTGCGCAAGGAGCTCGCCAAGGGCCGGCCTGCGAACGTGCCAGGCCCGCCGACCCACCAGTCCCTGCTTGCCGCCACCTCGGAATCGGAAGAGGACACCGTTGTGTGAAGCTCGTCGTCGTCTCGGCGGGCTGAGCACGCCCCTCCACACGGAAGCCGACGTCATCGAGCTTCGTGCCCTGGCCGTCGCCATCGCCAACAACCTTGTGACCGGTTTCCCGCCGCCCAGCGCTCCACCGCGATCGAAGCGGTCACGGGCACCAGACGGGTTGGTCGCCGTGACGCCGGTGTTCTCCGCGTCGTACAGCGGGCTTTCAAGTCCTTCTTCGACCTGATCGATCCGGACGCCCTCACCGCAAGCCGGTGCTGATTGCGGCGACCGGGGGCACCGCCCGGCACTCGCTGGTGCTGGAGCACCCCTGCGTCTCCTCTTCGCCTACCTGCGCGCCGCCATCGTCCCTACCGCGGTCTACGCCCCGTCCGAGGACTGGGGGAACCGGCAGCCACGCGCACACGGAGGGCCTGCCGTAGGCACCCATCGCCGAAACCGAAGCCGCTGCGGGCCAGGATGGCGTACAGGGTAGCGGAGGGAAATGCGGCTGGGCGTGTGGTCTGCCAGATGCGCCCGCATGCATGTGACGATGCGGACACCGAGCGTCTCGTGGAGGGGTCCAGCTGCGAGGTCCGCCCTGTCCGCCTCTGCGGCGATCACCGCTCGGATGAGTTCCGTGCTGGAAGCGGCGAGCAGGCGAGCGGCGGCTCCGTCATGGAGCCGGGATTCGCGGCCACCTGCGCGAGACCGCCCGCTGTCAGCCCGGCGACCGTGCCGTCCGCTCCCAAGGTTCGCGCAACCGCCCTGGCGAACCGCGGTGCGGCAGGGCGATGTCACGTAGCGTGATGCGGAGAAGACCCATGTCCGCACGGTGGCCGTGGCGCAGCGTGTACGGACGCCGCGTGTCGTAGAAGGCGATGTCACCGCGGCGCAGCAGGGCCTCGGCACGCCTTTGGCTTGCCTACGGTGTCTGACTGCGGTGCAGGCGCCGGGTCATGGAGCCCTCGTACGCCACTGCGGACCGCCAAGGACTCCTTCGCCTCTCTGGGAGCCGAACCGTGGCACGAGCGCGCGTGCCAGGAACTCAGTTCCGCCGGCGAGGCCCTCGCACCATCGGAGCACATCTGTACCGGATCTACCCGAACTCGGGGATCATCTCCCGTGGCCAGTTGTGGGCGACTCGGTCTGCACGGATGAGAAGGAGCGGCCGACGGGCCGACTCTCTCGCCCACGGCGATCCGCCCGCCCGTGGCGTGCCAGATAAACATGGCGTGATCACCAGCCGTGTGGGGTGGGGCTCGTTGTGCCTGCACGAAGGCGGCGGGCATGTCGGTCGCTGCGCGGCATCCCTCGACCGAGCCGTGGAGGGATCTGACGCCCGGCTCCCTGCTCGGCCCTCCACGCCCGCCTGTCCGGTCCTCCAGCTCGATCCGCTCGGCGCTCAGAGGGTGCGCCGCACGCCCGCCTGGCGTTCGAGGTTGCGCAGTTGCACGGTCAGGTCGCCTTCCACTGCGTCGTACGCCGGGCCGCGACGTCCGATGGGCAGGACTTCCTGGCCCCTCATGTCCTCCAGCATGAGCGCGAACGCGGCATACATGGCCACACCCGCGAGGAGCAGTCCGAGGGCCCCGGACACATAGCCGAGCCATGTGGCACCGGTGAGGTTGAAGAGCGCCGCGACCGCGAAACGCGGCACGGCCACGCACAGCACGAACCACATCACACGCTTGCGCTGCGCGACGGTCGCCATCAGGAAGGCGAATACGGCGAACACGAGGTTGAGCACGCCGAGCACCTTGGCGCCCGCCGGCGGGTCGAGGGCCAGCACCAGGGAACTCGCCAGCCAGGTTCCGGAGAAACACGCCATGAGGGTCGCCGCGAGCACGTCCCTCGCCCCGAACGCCAGGATGCTGACGATCATTTGCAGGAGGAAGGCCGGCAGGATCGTGAGGGCGACCGCTCTGTGAGCGTCGTCACCGAAGAAGCCCAGTTGCATGCTTCCGACGATGATCGAGGCGATGGCCACCGCGAAGAAACCGACCGGCATCGGGGAGGCGATAGGGCGGAGGTTGATGCGGGTCATCGAACGCAGGTCCGGTTCGAAATGCCTACCGGCCGGCTCGGCCCGCTTCGGGGATGATTCAGGACTGGTGCTCATGGTGGCTTCTCCTGTGAATCATGGTTGCAAGGGGCGGAGGGGCGAGCCGGGTCCTTAGCGCCAGGCACTTAGCCGGGTGTTCCGGGCCGCCTACGGCGTGTAGATCTTTCCGCCGGTGACGGCGGACCCTGATGGACGCGGTCTCGTCGGGTGTGGTGACGAGACCGCCGCTGGGGTCACGGTGGTGACCCCAGCGATCGCCGGATCGGTGAAAGCGAATGGTCTGCCGAACGGGCTGGTACGGAACTCAGGGCTGCGGCCGGATCCAGGCGGCATCGGCGGCCGAGAGGCGGTACGTGGTCACGGATGTGGCCACGAGCAGCAGCAGGGCCAGCCCCAGGGTGAGGGTGAGGTGACCGTGCAGGACGAGCAGGCCGCCAACGAGGGCCCCGAGGAACATGGCCAGCACGGACAGCATCCGGCGGCCGGGACGTGGTGCCGCACCGCCGGCCAGGGTGGAGTCCGCGGCCATCCCCGTCAGGGTCAGGGTCAGGACGGTCGTGGTGAGGTCCGGAACGCCGAGGCGCCGGGCGACCGCGTTCTGCAACCCCATGCCGAGCCCGAGAAGCACGATCAGGGCGTACTGGACCTCGACGGTGACTCTTCCGTACATGGCCGCGGCCGTGATCACGGCCGCGGCCATGAGGATCGCCTGGATGGCCGTGGCGATGCTGAGCAGGTGCCCGCGGTGCGCCGCGAACCGGACCGCGAGCCGGCCCCCGGCGAGAGCGCCGGAGAGGAACGCGGCCAGCGAGACGACGGAGGCGAGCGCGGACAGGTTTTCGTCGCCCGCCAGGGCGAACCCGAGGAAGACGATGTTGCCCGTCATGTTGGCGACGAAGACGTGGCCGAGCGCCAGGTAGCTCACGGCGTCGACCAGGCCGGTGACCACGGTCAGCGTCAGCATGAGCGGCGGCAGCGGCCCGTGCCGGTCCCCCTTGGGCGGTACCAGCGTGCGTGCCGCGTCAGTCAGCAGCCTGCGCACGCGCGGCTCTCCCTCCGGTGGTGGACGGGCGGTGCAGCACCACACGGGTGAGCAGACCGGCGGCCAGACCGGCCGCGATCGCCGCGACGGCGACCCACAGCGGCCAGGGTGTCAACCCCAGGGCATGGTCGGCCGACCACTGGCCGGGGCCGGTGAGTGCCAGCGCCGCGCAGACGACGACGAGAACCGTCGGGTACTCGTAGCCGTCGTTCTGCACCCAGAGCCCGTTGTGCCACTTGACGGTCGCGGCGACCGTCATGACGCCGATGGCCGCCATGACCGCCATCGGCGTGAGTGCCCCGGCCGCCAGGAACAGACCGGCGCCGATCTGGCCGGCGCCCGCGGCGAGCGCGGTGAGCCGGCCGCCGCGGAACCCGTCGTGGCGGAACTCCTCCGTTCCACCCGCCAGGCCGTGGCCCCCCAGCCGGAAACTCAACTTCTGCACTCCGTGGCCGGCGATGAGGAGGCCCGCCACCAGCCGGAGGACCAACAGCCCAGTGTTCATCGTGTTCCTGTCCGTTCCTGACGTTCCGGTCGTTGCCGTGGGTGACGAGCGAGTCAGCCGGCGGCGTGGGCGCCGATCACGGCCTGCGCGTAGACCACCCCGAGGCCATAGACACCGGCGTGCTCCTTCACGACCTCCATGACCGCGCCGTATGTCTCCGCACGGGCCCAGTCGCGCTGCAGCTCCAGCAGAACCTGCACCCAGGTCACCGGAACCGCTCCGACCTGGACCATGCGCTGGATGGCGTGCTCATGGGCCTGCGGGCTGACCCCGCCGGACGCGTCGGTGACCACGTAGACCTCGTAGCCCTGGGACAGCGCGGAGAGCGCGGGCAGTACGACGCAGACCTCGGTCCACAGCCCGGCCAGGACGAGCTTCTTGCGGCCGGTCGCCTTGACCGCCTCGACGAAGGCGGGGTCCTCCCAGGCGTTCATCGTGGTGCGGTCGATGATCTTGTTGTCGGGGAAGACCGCCGCCAGCTGCGGCATGATCGGGCCCGAGAAGGACTCCGCGGCCACCGTGCTCAGCACGGCCGGAACGTCGAACGCCTTCGCGGCCTTCGCCAGACCCACGGTGGAGTTGATGATCGCGGTGCGGTCGCCGCTGCCGGTGCCGAAGAACATCTGCGGCTGGTGATCCACGAACAGGACCACGCAGTTGTCGGGGGTCAGCAGGTCGGGGCTGGGAGCCGCGGTGACCTCGTTGATGTCGACCATGAGAGTGCCTTTCGTTCCATAAGTGATTCCGCGGACGGCTGTCCGCGGCCGTGGGATCAACCGCCCGGCGGGCGGCTGGACTTGAGGTGGTGTCCCGGGAGGGACGGCCGGGGGCCGGGTCCCTCCCGGGAGGTCACAGCACGAAGCAGGGGTCGAAGACCGTGCTCGCGGTGTCCGGGGTGAGGCCGCGTCGGGCGCGCCACTGGCGGTGCTGCTCCGACTCGGCGACGGCCTGGCCGAGCAGCTCCGCCTGGCGGGCGCCGTTGAGGCCCGTCCCAGGGGTGGCCTGGTAGCCGCCGAAGTGTGCCACCGGGCTCCAGGCAGGGCTGACGGGAGGCAGTTCCTCGTCGAGGCCCTCGTACTCGGCGGCGGCGTAGACGATCCGGCCGCCGGTGACCGTCAGCAGCGCCTCGATGTGCGGGATGTCCTGCTCGGGCACCGTGAAGTAGTCCTCGGACAGGATCGCCAGGTCTCCGAAGGAGCCGGGGCGCAGTACGCCCTTGACGTCCGCCTCGCCGGTCAGCGCGGCGCCCGCCTGGGTGAACATCGCCAGCGCGGTCTCCCGGTCGACGCGGTTGTGCGGCGGGCGGATCGTCAGGTCGCCGACGGTACGGCCGCTGACCAGCCAGTGCAGGGCGACCCAGGGGTTGTACGAGGAGACGCGGGTGGCGTCGGTGCCGGCGCCCACGGTCAGGCCTCGATCCAGCATGGCCCGGATCGGCGGTGCGTCCGCGGCGGCGCCGGTGCCGTAGCGGCGTACGAACGCCTCGCCCTGGAAGGACAGCCGGTTCTGGACCGACATCGCTCCGCCGAGAGCGGCGATGCGGTCGAGACTGTCCCGGGAGGCGGTCTCCGCGTGGTCGAACAGCCATCGGTTGCCGGCCGGGAAGAGTCCTTCCGCGGCGAGCTTCTCGAATACCGCGAGGTCACGGCGGATGGTTTCGTCGTAGGTGGCGTGCAGCCTGAATCCCCACCCGTTCTCCATGAGCAGGCGCACGGCCTTCTCGAACTCCGCCTCGTAGTCGCGGGCGAGTTCCGGACGCGGTTGGGTGAAGTTCTCAAAATCCGCCGCCGCCCAGATCAGATTCTCTCCCGCGCCGTTGAGGCGCAGCCATTCGTCTCCGTCCTCGGGACGGGCCATTTCGATCCAGCGGGAGAGGTCGTCGATTTCCTGGCCCGGGGTCTGCGGGAAGAGATGATAGGCGATACGCAGGGACAGCTGCCCGGCCTTGGCGAGTTCGACGACCGTGCTGTAGTTGTCGGGGAAGTTCTGGAATCCCCCGGCCGCGTCGATCGCCGAGGTCAGTCCGAACCTGTTGAGTTCCCGCAGGAAATGCCGGGTGGAGGTCTTCTTGTCCTCTCCCTCCAGCCCCGGGGCCTTGGCCAGGGTCGAGTAGAGGATGAGGGCGCTGGGGGCGGCCAGCAGCATGCCCGTCGGCTCCCCGTCCCGGCCTCGTACGATCTGGCCGCCTTTGGGGTCGGGGGTGTCCTTGGTGTATCCGGCGGCCTTGAGCGCCGCCCGGTTGAGTACCGCCGACTGGTAGAGGTGCAGGACGAAGACCGGGGTGTCCGGCGCTGCGGCGTTCAGCTCGGCGACGGTCGGCAGCCGCCGTTCGGCGAACTGCTCCGCCGACCATCCGCCCACCACCCGTACCCACTGGCCCTTTGGGGTACGGGCGGCCTGCTCGTGGAGCATCGCCAGGCCCTGGCGCAGCGTGGGGACTCCGTCCCAGCGCAGCTCCAGTACATAGTTGAGCCCCCCTCGGATGACGTGCAGATGGGAGTCGTTGAGACCGGGAATCATCCGGCGGCCGAGTGCGTCGACCACCTTGGTGGCCGCACCGATGTGGGGGGCTACGTCCGAGTCGTCGCCGACGACCGTGATGACGCCGTCTCGGATGGCGATCGCCTCGGCCTGCGGGCGGCCCGGGTCTCCGGTATGGATCTTCGCGTTGCGGACGATCACGTCCGCGGCGTCGTCGGCGGCCTGAGGAACCAGCCCGCCGACCGGCATCGTAGGCATGTGTTTTACCCCTCTCACAAGACTGATGAATTTGTTTCCGTAATGGCCGGAAACCCGTCACGGGCGGGAAGCGGTTATCGGAGAAATCGGCCGGACGGAAACTCTCCGGAAGGCGAGCCCTCAGCTGCTTCGCCATCAAGCTAGTCCGACCGGACGCACGTGCATTGCCCGGCAGTGCACTGGACTTGGCCTGATAGCGCACTGGTTTCGGCGTCTCCGTAACGTCGGCGTGATCCGTCGCCGTCAGTGCGCTCTGAGGTCAGCGGTGGTGCGCTTGCGGGCCATTCCCGTCGGCGGAAAGTTCTAGCGTGGCGATGCCGGCACCGGAGGTTGCTTTCAGATCCGAGGGCCGTGCGGCCGGTGAACGAAACCGGCCTCCTTCACGCCATCCCAGGAGATTCGCATGTCCGAGACCGTCGAGCCGGTTCAGCCGGTGCTGGAGCCGGCGGCAGCCGCCTTCGCGGAAGCCACCGCCAATCCGCCGTATCTGTTCGACCTCGCCCCCGCCGAAGGGCGCAAGGCCGTCGACGAAGTGCAGTCCGGCGAGATCGAGAAGCCGGCGATCGACGAGGAGTGGATCACCGTCCCGGGCGGCCCGACGGGCAGCGTCCGGGCCCGCATCGTCAAGCCCGTCGGCGCCGACGGAACACTGCCGGTGATCCTTTACATTCACGGCGCGGGCTGGGTCTTCGGCAACGCTCACACCCACGACCGCCTGGTCCGTGAACTGGCCGTCGGCGCGAACGCCGCCGTGGTCTTCCCCGAGTACGACCTCTCCCCCGAGGCCCGCTACCCCATCGCCATCGAGCAGAACTACGCGGTCGCCCAGTGCGTCGTGAAGGAGGGCGCGTCCAAGGGCCTGGACGGTACCCGGCTGGCCGTGGCCGGGGACTCCGTCGGCGGCAACATGGCAGCCGCGCTGACCTTGATGGCCAAGGAACGCGGCGACGTCCCCCTCGTCCAGCAGATCCTCTTCTACCCGGTCACCGACGCGAACTTCGACACCGGCTCGTACCACCAGTTCGCTACGGGCTACTTCCTCCGCCGCGACGCCATGCAGTGGTTCTGGGACCAGTACACGACCGACGAGGCCGAGCGCGCCCAGATCACCGCGTCCCCGCTGCGCGCCACCACCGAGCAGCTCACCGGTCTGCCCCCGGCGCTGGTCATCACCGGCGAGGCCGATGTGCTGCGCGACGAGGGCGAGGCGTACGCCAACAAGCTCCGTGCGGCCGGCGTCCCCGTCACCGCCGTGCGCTTCCAGGCCATCATCCACGACTTCGTGATGCTCAACGCCCTGCGCGGGACCCATGCCGCCGAGGCCGCCCTCACCCTGGCCACCGGCACCCTGCGCAGCGCGCTCCACGCCGGCTGACAGCGCGCTCCACCCCTCGACAACAAGGAGTTCACTCAGACATGACCACACGACCCACCCCCACGGTCGTTCTCGTCCACGGCGCGTTCGCGGACGCGGCCAGCTGGTCCGGCGTCATCGCCGAACTTCAGAGGGACGGCATCCCCGTGGTGGCACCGCCCAACCCGCTGCGGGGCCTGGCGTCCGACGCCGCGTACATAGCCTCCGTAGCCTCCCAGACCGACGGTCCCGTCGTGTTGGTCGGCCACTCCTACGGCGGTGCGATCATCACCGTGGCCGGCACCGTGGAGAACGTCGTCGGGCTGGTCTACGTCGCGGCCTACGTCCCTGAAGAGGGCGAGAGCCTCGGCGAGATGCAGGGGCGCTTCCCCGAACCGGCGCTGGCGACCAGCCTGCACAGTGCGACGTACCCCGCCGAGGGCCCTGCGGGCACGGAGCCCGCCGTGGAGTTCACCATCGAGCAGGAGGCCTTCCCGACCGTCTTCGCCGCCGACGTCCCCGAGGAGGTCACCAAGGTTCTGGCGGTGGCGCAGCGTCCGCTGGCCGCCGGGGCGTTCACCGAACCGGCCGCAGCGGCCGCCTGGAAGACGAAGCCCTCCTGGGCACTCGTGGCCTGCGCGGACCACGCGATCAACCCCGACGTCCAGCGGTTCGGAGCCAAGCGCGCCGACTCGACGGTCATCGAGATTGACGGCGCCTCACACGCGGTCGCGGTGTCCCGGCCGAAGGCCGTCGCCAACCTGATCCGCGACGCGGTGAGCGCGACGAGCTGACCCAGCGCCCACCCGCAGCCGCGCGGACGGCCGCCCCTTCTCCGTCCGCGCGGCGCGCACCCATGTGCGCCCCCGACCTCAACGTCACACCCCGCAAGCCTGCCAGCCTGCCAGCCTTCGCCGAAGGCATCGCACCCGAGCTGGAGACCACCTTCGGCAAACGTGAAGGCGGATCTCTTCGAACGCTTCGAAAGAGGACCCGATGCCCGCTACGACCGTCCCCGACATCCTCGCCCTCCCGCGTGTCCCCCTGCCGGACACCACTGTTCTCTCCCAGCGCCCGGTCCGGTCGGTGACCACCGCCCCCAGCGGCGTGGAAGGAGAGGGCTTCCCCGTCCGGCGAGCCTTCGCCGGAGTGAGCACCAAGGACCTCGACCCCTTCATCCACATGGACCAGATGGGCGAGGTCGACTACGCGCCCGGTGAGCCCAGGGGAACCCCGTGGCACCCGCACCGCGGCTTCGAAACCGTCACGTACCTCATCGACGGCATCTTCGAGCACGCCGACTCCAACGGCGGCGGCGGAACCATCACCAACGGCGACACCCAATGGATGACCGCCGGAAGCGGAATCCTGCACATCGAAGCCCCACCCGAGCATCTCGTAGTCTCCGGAGGGCTCTTCCACGGCATCCAGCTGTGGGTGAACCTCCCCAGCGCCAACAAGTGGGACCCGCCGCATTACCAGGGCATCAAGGGCCGCGAAACGGCCCTGCTGGCTTCCGACGACGGAGGGGCTCTGCTCCGTGTCATCGCCGGTGAGGTGGCCGGACACGCCGGCCCCGGCTCGACCTTCACCCCCATCACCCTGGTCCATGCCACGCTCAACGCGGGGGCGGAACTGACGCTGCCGTGGCGGCCGGACTTCAACGCACTGGTCTACGTCCTCGCGGGCCAGGGCACCGCGGGAACCGAGGCGCGCCCCGTCCACACCGGACAGTTGGCCCTCTACGGTCCGGGCGACGTGCTGAGCCTCGCCGCAGCGCGGCAACAGGACAGCCACACCCCGAACCTGGAGGTGCTGATCCTCGGCGGCCGGCCGATCCGCGAACCCGTCGCGCAGTACGGCCCGTTCGTGATGAACACCGAGGCCGAACTGAAGCAGGCGGTCGAGGACTACCGGGCCGGGCGGCTGGGCGTGATCCCCGCCGAACACCTGCCGCACACCACAACCGGTGACGCAACCGGTGACACCGTCAGCGGCGAGCAGGAGGAGCCGCATGGAAGGCACCGACGTTCGGCGGACCAGCACCGAGACTCCGGACCGCAGGCGGCCGGCCGCCACCGTGGCCCACAGCTCTGATGAGTCCTACCGGGTGGAGATCCGAGCCCCCGGGTCATCGGCGGGCAGTCGTCACCCGGGCTACGCGCCGGGCGCCGCCCCGCCACTCCCCCGCGCGGTCGTCCGGTGGTCACCGGCCACCGTGACGACGGCGACCAGGACCGCCAGCAGCAGTCCGACCGTAAGGGTGGGTACCGGCGCGAAGGTGGCCGCGAGGATGAGAGCCGCGGCGAGAGGGAACAGGATCTGTTCGGCCGCGCTCCTCTGGTGGGGCCTCAGGTGCAGGGCCCAGACGGTGAGCAGGAAGACCGCGGCCGGGACGGTGACGGCGGCGGCGACGGTCGTCGGCGAGGCATCAGTGCGATGGGTGATGTGATCGGCGTTCACTGCCAGGCCGGCTCCCACGGCGGCCGCGGAGGCCAGGATCAGGTAGTGGCCGTAAGCCCACGTGAACCTTTTGCGGTGAGCCCGGTGCGTCGTGGCAAGCAAGGTGTGCGCGGGTCTGGCGAAGTACAGCCACCACATGGCGAAAACAGTCAGCAACCCGCCTGCCGCCACCGCATACAGCGGTCCCGTGCCGTGGTGCTCCGCGAGGGCGCTCCGGACCGCTGTGGCGGCGGCTGCCACGGACTCGCCGAGCACGATGAGCGTGAACAGCTCGTAGCGCTCGGCGATATGGCGCGGGTGCCATGGCGTCATCCCGGCGGACTGCGCCCACACCGGGACGGAAAGCTCGGCCACGATCATCACCGCGATGCCCGGCAGGTGTGCCGAGGCCGGGAGGAAGAGCAGCCCGACCCAGCCGAGCTGGCACACCACCACCCCGGTGGCAAAACGCAGAGCAGTCCTGCGCCGGCCGGGGTCGGAACGCGCGGCACGCAGCCACAGTGCGGCCAGCGCCGTGCGCATCACGACGTATCCCAGGGTGATGACGCTCAGATCGCCGTCCTCGAACGCCCGCGCCACACCGGCCGCGAGGACGAGGGACCCGGTGATTTGAACCAACACCGTCAGCCGGTAGGCGACGTCGTCCGGATCATACGCGGAAGCAAACCACGTGAAGTTCATCCACGCCCACCAGATGGTGAAGAAGACAAGCGCGAACCGCAGGGAACCGGCGGCATAGTGCCCTTCCGTCACCGCTTCATGAAGGCTCCCGGACGCCTGCGCCACCGCGACGACGAAGCACAGGTCGAAGAGGAGCTCCAGCGAAGTGGCGGCCCGGTGCGGCTCCTTCGGGTCCCGGCCGCGCATGGCGCCCAGGCTTCCGCCCCTGTGCATGTACGTCATCGGAAAGCTCATCAGCGCAGGGCCCCGAGGGCCGCTTCGACAGTCCGGTGAAAGGTGGGGTAGGTGTAGATCATGTGCCGGAGCTGCTCGACGGGCACCTCGGCGTGAACGGCGACGTTCAGCCCGTAGAGCACCTCGCCTCCCGCCGGTCCCGCTGAGGTCGCGCCGATCAGGACACCCCGGTCGGCGTCCTCGATGAGCTTGACGAACCCCTCATTGCCCGCCTTGTGGATCCAGCCGCGCGTGGAGGAGGCGATCGGCACAGAGCTGGTACGGACCCGCAGGCCCTGCTCGCGGGCCTGGCGCTCCGTGAGTCCCACAGCGGCGATCTCCGGGTCGGTGAAGGTGACCCGGGGCAGCGCCCGGTAGTCGGCGTCGGGGCCGGGCTGCCCGAGGATGTCCCGCACGGCTATCTGTGCCTGGTACATCGAGACATGTGTGAAGGAGCCCCAGCCGGTGATGTCGCCGACCGCCCACAATCCCGCACCTGCCCGCAGTTGCCCGTCGGTGTCCACCGCGGCAGCCGCCGGGTCGAGACCGACCGCGTCGACTCCCAGCGTGGCCAGGTCGGCCCGGCGGCCGGTGGCGACGAGGAGCCGCTCGGCGGTGAGCGGCTCCTCCACGCCGTCGAGGCGCACGGTGAACGCGGTGCCGTCATGGCTCACCTGCCGCGCCCGAGCGGCCGTGAGCACCGTGACACCATCGGCCCGCAGAACGCTCCCGGCCAGTTCCCCGGCCTCCGGTTCCTCCGCCGACAACAGCCGGTCCTGGCCCTCGACGACAGTGACCACGCATCCGAAACGGGCGAAGACCTGGGCGAGTTCGACGCCGATGGCTCCCCCGCCCAGAACGAGCAGGGAAGCGGGCAGCTCCTTGGTCGCCATGGCGTCCCGGTTGGTCCAGTACGGCGTCGTCTCCAGGCCCGGAACCGGGGGGATCCGGGGCCGGGTGCCGGTGGCCAGTACGACGCCGCGCCGGGCCTGGAAGGTGCGGCCACCGGCCGCCACCCGGCGTGGCCCCACCAGGCGCCCGGTGCCGCGGACGAGCCGGCCGCCCTTGCCGGTCAGCCGATCCGCGGCCACCTGATCGTTCCAGTCGTCGGTGGCCTCGCCGCGGATACGACCCGCGACCCGACCCCAGTCCGGAGTCACGGCCACCTCGCCGGCGAGCCCGGGGACGCGGCGGGCCTCGGCAAGGAGGTTCCCGGCCCGGATCATCATCTTGCTGGGCACACAACCCCAGTACGGACACTCGCCTCCGACGAGCTCCGCCTCGATCCCCACCACGTCCAGTCCGGCTTCGGCCAAGGTCCCTGCGACGTACTCCCCGCCGGGCCCCAGGCCGACCACGACCACATCCGCCTGCTCAATCATGCCGGTACCTTTTCTCGTGCTTCGTCGGGCGTCCGCTGTCCTGAGAGGCGGGTTCGCCGACCGTATGTCCGCACAGCACCGGCGCCGTGTCTGCCTGCGCACCGGCTCTTGCCCAGGAGTGAACGCCGGGCGAGCACCGCGTCCGGCGCAGTGCGCTGGTGAGCATCACCGCATGCGCTCCTGGGCAACGCGGGCCCTGTTACGGCCCCTAGCGTCGTTCCCGTAAGCAACGCGGAGCACCCACAGGAGGCAGCTCATGACCACCGATGCCAAGCCCTTGAGCAGCCAGCCGTGGCTGCATCAGAAGAGCGAAGTGATCCAGGAGTTCGGAACCGTCAAACAGTTCCCGATCGGTCTGTCCTTCGAGGCCCGGATGTACTCCTGCCAGCGGCTGAACCGGGTCCTGGCGGACACGCAGATCCTCTACGGCCTCTACAAGAAGCACCATTGGCTGATGCGTGGAGCGACCTTCTACCAACTTCACCTGGTCCTGGACAAGCACGCGGGAGAACAGCTCGACATCGTCGACACGCTCGCCGAGCGGGTACAGACGCTTGGCGGCGTGGCCGTGGGTGACCAGCGGCACGTCGCCGAGATCACTGCCATCCCCCGACCCCCGAACGGTGTGGAAGAGGTCCCGGCCATGCTGTCACGGCTGCTGGAGGCCCACGAGACGATCCTCACCGACGCCCACGACGCGGCGGCGCGCACCGTGGAACTGGGTGACGACGGCACCAACGATCTACTCGTCTCCCAGGTGATCCGGACCGGCGAACTCCAGGCGTGGTTCCTGGCCGAACACCTGGTCGACACTCCCCTCGTCCGTACGTGAGGACGACCGGTGGCCGGGCCACGGCGGACCGACTCCACACCGGACTCCGGCTCCACACCGGACTCCGGCACCACACCGGACTCCGGCACCACACCGGGCTCCGTCACTCACCGGCCCGGCACCATCTGGGCTTCTGGGTGGTCGCCGCGGTCTTCACCCTGATCATGGCCTTCTCCACCGTGCCCACCCCGCTCTACCCGCTGTACGAGCGCGCGGACGGATTCGGGCCGTTCGTCGTCACGATCGTCTTCGCCACATACGCGGTCGGCGTGCTCGTAGCGCTCTTCCTGGCGGGGCACCTGTCGGACTGGTACGGACGAAGGACGGTGCTGCTTCCCGCGATCGTGCTCAGCATCGCCTCCGCGCTGGTCTTCGCGAGCTGGACCTCGCTCCCCGCGCTGCTCGCGGCCCGGCTGCTGTCGGGACTGAGCGTGGGCCTGCTGACGGCCACAGCCACCGCACACCTGGACGACCTCCATCAGCACGCCCGGCCCGGCGCCTCCCGCACGCGCGCCAACGTGGTGGCGACCGGTGCGAACCTCGGTGGTCTGGGTCTGGGGCCGCTGGTCTCCGGGCTGTTCGCCGAACACGCCGGGGCGCCGCTGCGCACGCCCTACCTGGTCTTCCTCGCGCTGCTGGTGCTCGGGGCGGCCGCCGTACTGCTGGCGCCCGAAACCGTTGACCGGCCGGAGCCGAGGCCGCGCTACCGCCCCCAGCGGATCAGCGTTCCCGACGGGGCCCGGCCCGCCTTCTACGCGGCGGCCACCACGGCCATGGTCACCTTCGCGGTCTTCGGCCTGTTTACCTCGCTGACGCCGGTGGTCCTGAACAGCCCGCAGGTCACGTCACCGGCCGTTACCGGACTCGCGGCATTCCTCGTATTCGGTTCGGCGGCACTGGCGCAGATTGTGCTCGCCCGTCTGAGCCCCCGCACCCAGCTGCTGCTGGGGCTGTCTCTGCTGGGGGTCGGCATGGTCGTGCTGACCGCTGCGGTCTGGGTGGCGAGCCTGGCACTGTTCCTCGTCGGCGGTACGGTCTCGGGCGCCGCCGCCGGCACGGCCTTCAAGGGCAGCGTCACCACGGTGTTGTCCGCCGGCCGAGCCCGAGCGACGCGGGGAGACCCTCACCGGGCTGTTCCTGGCGGCCTATCTGGGGCTGTCCGTCCCGGTGCTCAGCCTCGGTCTGGCTGTGCAGACGGTGCCGGTCCGCGACGCGGTGCTGGTCTTCGCCGGCGTACTGCTGGTCATGACGGCACTCCTCGCGCGCCGGTTCACCCGCGGCTGAGCCTCTCCGGGGGCCCAGGCAGGGCACCGGAATAGCGGTGCCGGGCATGATGTTCAAAGGTTAGTTGAATGATAAATGAAATGAAGGAGATGGATTCGATGCAGTTCGGGATCTTCACCGTCGGGGACGTCACCGCCGACCCCACCACCGGCCGGACGCCGACCGAAGGTGAGCGGATCAAGGCGATGACCGCCATCGCGGTCAAGGCCGAGGAGGTCGGGCTGGATGTCTTCGCCACCGGCGAGCACCACAATCCGCCCTTCGTGCCCTCGTCGCCGACCACCATGCTGGGCTGGATCGCCGCGCGCACGGAGCGCCTGATCCTGTCCACCTCCACCACGCTGATCACCACGAACGACCCGGTGAAGATCGCCGAGGATTTCGCGATGCTCCAGCACCTGGCTGACGGCCGGGTCGACCTCATGCTCGGCCGCGGCAACACCGGACCGGTCTACCCGTGGTTCGGCCAGGACATCCGCCAGGGCATCCCGCTCGCCGTGGAGAACTACGCGCTGCTGCACAAGCTCTGGCGCGAGGACGTCGTGGACTGGGCGGGCCGCTTCCGCACCCCGCTGCAGGGCTTCACCTCCACACCCCGCCCGCTGGACGGCGTACCGCCCTTCGTCTGGCACGGCTCCATACGCAGCCCCGAGATAGCCGAACAGGCCGCCTACTACGGTGACGGCTTCTTCGCCAACAACATCTTCTGGCCCAAGGACCACTTCCGGAAGCTGATCGACCTCTACCGGCAGCGCTACGCCCACCACGGCCACGGCACGCCGGAACAGGCGATCGTCGGACTCGGCGGCCAGATCTTCATGCGGAAGAACTCCCAGGACGCGGTACGGGAGTTCCGCCCGTACTTCGACAACGCGCCTGTCTACGGACACGGGCCCTCGCTGGAGGACTTCACCGACGACACCCCGCTCACGGTGGGCAGCCCCCAGGAGGTCATCGACAAGACCCTGACCTTCCGCGACACATTCGGCCACTACCAGCGTCAGCTGTTCCTGATGGACCACGCCGGACTGCCCCTGAAGACCGTCCTGGAACAGCTCGACCTGCTCGGCGAGGAAGTCCTGCCCGTACTCCGCAAGGAGTTCGCCAACGGCCGCCCGGCCGGCGTCCCGGGTGCCCCTACCCATGCCTCGCTGCTCGCCGACCGAGACGCGCAGGCGATACAGGACCGTCAGGACCCGAAGGAGGAAATGCCCAAGTGAATGACCAAATGAATGCGCCTCAGCCCCTGCGGCTCGCGGTCGTATCGGCCGGTCTGAGTGTCCCCTCGTCCACCCGGCTGCTCGCCGACCGGCTCACCGCAGCCGTACGGCAGCAACTGGGCGACGACGGGCGCGATGTCGAGGTCACGGTCGTCGAGCTGCGCGACCTGGCCGTCGACATCGCCAACAACCTGGTGACCGGCTTCCCCTCGCGCTCCCTGGCAGAAGCCGTGGAAGCGGTGACCGAGGCGGACGGGCTCATCGCCGTCACCCCGGTCTTCTCTGCCTCCTACAGCGGACTGTTCAAGTCCTTCTTCGACGTCATCGAGAACGGCGCACTGACCGGCACGCCGGTACTGGCCGCGGCGACCGGCGGCACAGCCCGGCACTCGCTGTCCCTGGAACACGCGCTGCGCCCGCTGTTCGCCTACCTGCGGACGGTCGTCGTACCCACGGCGGTCTACGCGGCCTCCGAGGACTGGGGCGGCAACGGCGACGCCCTCACCGACACCCTGCCCACCCGGATCGCCCGCGCGGCAGGCGAACTGGCCGAACTCATGCGCCTCCGCCCGGGTGGTGGCGGGCGGCCCACAGAGGAGACCGTGGTTCCCTTCGAACAGCAACTGGCGGCCCTGCGGCCCAAGTAGACGCGTACAGCCCCATGCGCCGGGCGCATCAACGGAAGGACGACGGACCGGGAAACCTACGGCGGGCAGGCGGCGGTCCGCGCCAGAAGCCGAGCTGGCGAAGGGGCCCGCGGCTCATGGCTGGCTACACCATCCAGGGCGTCGCCAAGAGGCTGCGGCGCAACGGCTGGTCGCGTCAGGTGTCGGCCCGGCGGGCGGGGGAACGCGACGAGGACGCGGCGACCACCTGGGGGAAGGGGACGTGGCCGCAGGTGGAAACACCGCGGCGGCGCTCGGCGCCTTGATCGGGAGGCGACAAGGCGTATGGAGCACCAGGCCCGGGCCCGTGGGAGTAACCGGACCTCGACCCGATCGGGCGACCGACGGTCAACCACCGATTGACCGCGATCGCGGCGCTGGGGAGCGATGGGAGCACGGGGAGCGGAAGAGCGCTCCCACACCGCGCCCGGACACGCGAAAGGGGCCACCCGAAGATGGCCCCTGACCTGCTACAACGCAGAATTCCGCTGTCGGGACGACAGGATTTGAACCTGCGACCCCTTGACCCCCAGCAATGCGCTCGGCGCTACGTTGAAGACCTGAACAGCCACACCGCACCGTACAGAGCAGTCAAAACCGCATACCGCCCGCTACACGGCCGCCAGGATCACTATGGCGCAGCCCGAGGACGTACGCCTCCATCGAGTCGTGCTCCGCCGCGTACTGGCGCAATTGGCTGCTGCGGTGAACGTTCAGATTGTCTCAGACAACTATGGCGGGCCGCCGAGCCGGAGGTGGGCCCGCACGAGAAGGTCACGGTAGTCCTCCCGGGTGAATCCCCCCGGTGATCGCCTCGGTGATGTCCTGGATCCGAGGACGGTAGATCAGCCGGCTGCGTTCAGGCTGCGTTCGCCGGGCTTGAAGCAGGCGAGCGCGGCACCGCTCATTCTGCGTCGGTCAAGCCCTCACGTTGCGTATACCTCACAGGCGCAGCCCTACAGGGCGCGGGAGCGCCGCGTCAGCAGAACGCCCCGACATCACTCATTCAGGTCGGCGTGACGCACGTCGCGCCAAGTGTCGCCCGTGTCGGATCCTCGGGTATTCATCGGGTTCCGCCGCTTTCGCCTCTTTCGGTCACGGATTCCAAGGCGTGGAGAATTCTTTCAAGGTCTTCCGCGGCCGCTGCACAGAATTCTTGATCGCCTTCCGTGATAGAAAGCATCGCCTCATCAAATTCACGACCGTCAGGTCCAGATTCCTCGATCAGGCGAGTTGGCGCGATCAGCCAGGTCTTCGTCGACTTGAATGTCCACTGCAGACGCTTCGGTGCCTCGCGCACAGCCAGTTCGAAAACAGTCCTCAGTTCGTCACTGGGCGTCTCAAAGCGCCACGCGATAAATGCAAGCTGGAGGTTCCCATAGAGGGGGTGACGCTCCGTCGGCGACCTGAACCAGACTAGCCGACTGAACTCACTCAGGACTCTGCCCGGATCGCTGATTTCCTGTAGCCATAGCTGAAATCCTATCGCTGCCTTTCACCGCCGCCCTCCCGGTGGAGCCATCCTGAAGTCTCCGTTGTTCCTCACAACCTTCTCACCCTCGTTCTCGTGCCGAAGCGCCCTCTCGTAGTCGCCGAGGGGAATAGGCTTGTCGCTGAGTGTCGGGTCGTAGGCGTAGCGTCCGTCTGTGTATACCTCGTAGAAGATGTACTTTTCAACGGCCCGGCCTCCGTGCTCGGGAATCCTGATCTCGTTTCCCGAGTAGGTCGTATAGTTCACGATCTTGCCCTCCCCGTCGGCTCTCCTGGAAATGAATGCGGCGATGTCTGAGCAGTCAATGTCCGCAATGCGCGAACTGCGAGGCGCGGCTCTCATCGCTTCAGTCAGCGTGGTGCTCGGAGGGTGTGCCGGGCTGGGATCGCGGATCCCATACAGACCGCGTCCGTTCGGGCAACCGTCGGGTGCCAACCCGAGAGGGTCGGCCCAGGTGTGCGGGTTGTGCACGTAGGTGCTGGGGTTCGGCGCCGGCGCCAGACCCAACGGGTCGGAAGTGAGGTAACGGGCCGTCTCAGGGTCGTAATGACGGTGGAAGTTGTAGTGGAGGTCGGTCTCCGGGTCGAAGTACTGGCCCGGGAAGCGGAGCGGGGTGTACACCGTGCTGGCGCTCGCCCATGTCGTCGTGCCCCATAGTGTGCTGCGCGTGTGCCAGGCGAGGCTTCCTGACTCGTCAACGAGTTCGCTAGGGGTGCCGACCAGGTCAGTGACGATCGCGAAGAACCGTTCGTCGATCGCCTGCTGAGATACGTCCGTCGCGAGGATACGTTCCGTTTGCGCGAGAGGGCGCAGGCCGTCGTGGTCCCAGGTGAGGGTGATGGGATTGGGCAGGGCCTCGCTGTGCGTGGTCTGCTCGCACAGCGTCGCGCTGTCCCCAAGCTCCTGACCGCTGCCGCTTGACATATAGATGCTACGCACAGCCCACCCCCGAACACTCGCGTCCCACGGCTCGCGGGGATCTACGCATCCCACATGCATCCCACAAATACCCTGACGGCCCGCCAGGAGCGCGAGAAACAGCAGGTCAGAGCAGAGAAAGGGCCGTTAGGTCAAGCGCCTTCTAAGCACTTGGCCGCAGGTTCGAGTCCTGCCGGGGGCACCCAACCCCGCCCCTCCCCCGAGGGGCATTTTCGCTGGTCAGCAGGGTGCATTCGATCTGCCGGATCGATCGGCCGCACCCTGTCCACGATGGCCGTAGTCCGGCTGAAACCGGGTTTCTACGGGTGGCTGTCCCCCATGTGTCCCCCAGCGTCCCCCACCGCGGTGGCCCCTCCAAGCGGCCAGCACGGTGCAGCGCCAAGCGGTCGGGGCCCACTCGCGTGGGCCCAGACCGCTTCATCATGCCGCCACCGGCGCGTACCGGATGCCTTCGATCCGTTTCAGGTAGTCGGCCAACTGGCCGACGATGCAGCGTGCGTAGATCGCCAGGAGCACAGGCACACTGTTGCCGGCCCAGGCAGCGACTGAGCCGGTGGGATGCCACTGTTCAACCACCCTGTCAGACAGGTGTGACGACGGTCGTACACCCGTTTCCCGGCGGGCGACTTGAATTCATGTGGTGGCAGCACCTCCTCGCGTGCCTTTCGCCAGACCCGGCGGAAGACGGATCCCGCCAGCATGCGGCCCTTCTCACCGGGAAAGAGCAGATCGGTCGGCTTGAGCCTGTACAGCTCGACGATGCCGCGCAGCAGGACCAGTCCGAAACCGCCCGCGGGCATCTCCCCGGGCGGCGCGCCGCCGTTCGCGAAGGGCCGTGCGGGGCAGGGCCGTTGTCCACCGCGGTGACGGTCAGTTGCACCTCAGCGGCCGGGGGGTACTTGCGCACATTGGTCAGCGCTTCCTGACCGAGCCGACGGAGGTGACGCATCTCGACTCTCGTCGCCGCGTTGTCAACCGAAGACACGGCGCTGGATCTCGCGCCGGTAGTCCTCGAGGGTGTTGTCCAGGTGCACGGCGGCGGCCTTGGCCGCCTCGTCGGGTTTCCCGTCGCGGATCGCCCGGTAGATCGCGGCATGCTCCTCGACCGCCTCCGGCGCATGCCCGCCTACCGTGCCGTGCAGGCCGATCGTGCTGGACTGGCGCTGCAGGCGGCGAGCCTCGCGTACCGAGGCGACCAGGAACTGGTTGTGTGACGCGACAGCGACGGCGAGGTGGAAGTCGTCATCGCCACGGTCGAAGAGTGCGGCCTGCTCGATCAGATGCCCCTGCCGACAGGTCTCGACGGCGGCTTCGATCGCCCGCAGCTCGGCCGGTGTCGCGTGGGTCGCGGCGAGTCGGCTCGCGGCGGTCTCCTGGATGCGGCGGAACTCGAACAGCATGTACACGTGGTCGAGGTCGGCGGGCAGGAAGAATCCGCCCCAGCGCGACGAGCCCAGCATCCCGTCGTCGTCGGCGACGTAGAGGCCCCGGCCCTTGTGCGCCCGGACCCGCCCTATCGCCGAGAGGATCTTGACCGCCTCGCGAACCACGCTGCGACTGGCGTCCAGCCGCGCGGCCAGATCCTTCTCGGTCGGCATCCGGTCGCCGGGCCGCAACCCCGACTCGGCGATGAGCTGGAGGATCCGCTCGGCGACCACCTCGTATCCCGGTCGGTACGAGCCCGCCGGCTCAGCGGCGCCGTCCGCTGTCACTTCCACCATGTCGAAAAATCCTACATCACCGCCCGAGATCCACAGATGAGTCGCATACATCCGTGCGGTTCGCGCCCTTGACTGACCACGACCAAACCAGGCTATGGTAAGGATTTGGCGCATCTTGCCGCATCCATGAGTCGCATACATACCGGACGCTTCGCCTGGCCGCAGTGGCGACAGCAGGCACCACGGCACGACCTCTTCTTCTGCTACACCGAGTTGTCAAGGACGACGGACTGGACTGGGAGCGCTCCCAGCGGAGGTGTACATGTGGTTTTCGTCAGTTCCCCGGTTACATCGAGCGGCTCCCGGATGGCGCTCCCGTCTGCTGCGGTCGGCGGTGGCGCTGGCCGTCTCCGCCGCCGCGTTGACCTGGTCGGCACCGGCGCCGGCACTGGCGGCCGGCACGGGACCGTGCGACATCTACGCAGCCGGTGGCACGCCCTGCGTGGCCGCCCACAGCACGGTGCGGGCGCTCTACGGCTCGTACGACGGAAACCTGTACCAGGTCCGGCGCGGGTCGGACAACGCGACCAGGGACATCGGCCTGTCGGCCACCGGCGGCACCGCGGACGCCGCCGCACAGGACTCCTTCTGTGCGGGCACATCCTGCGTCGTCACGGTCGTCTACGACCAGTCCGGCCGCGGCAACGACCTGTGGTACCAGGGCTCGAGCCAGGTGCCCGGCTCGAGCCAGAGCCGCCCGGCGAACGCGACCGCCGAGTCGCTGGCGATCGGCGGGAGCAAGGCGTACTCGCTGTACATCAACCCGTCGAACAGCTACTGGCGTGACGGTCACCTGACAGGTGTGCCCACCGGCAGCGCGCCGGAAGGCATGTACATGGTGACCAGCGGCACGCACGTCAACAGCGGCTGCTGTTTCGACTACGGCAACAGCGAGACGACCAGGAGCGCCGACGCGGCCGGCGCGATGGACGCGATCAACTTCAGCACGCAGTGCTGGTTCGGCGGATGCTCCGGAACCGGTCCCTGGGTCCAGGCGGATCTCGAATGGGGGCTCTACTCCGGCGGGAGCCAGTCCTGGAACCCGAACCAGCGGGCGTTCACCAGCAGGTACGTCACGGCGATGTTGAAGAACAACGGAACGTCCCGGTTCGCGACCAAGGGCGGCAACGCGCAGTCCGGAAGCCTGACCACGCTATGGGACGGCGCGCTTCCCCCTGGCTACAGCCCCATGAAGAAGCAGGGCGCCATCATCCTGGGCAGTGGCGGTGACTGCTGCAAGCCCGGCGGTGGCGCCAACCTCAGCGCGGGAACGTTCTACGAGGGAGCCATGGTGGCGGGCTACCCGTCCGACGCGACCGAGAACGCGGTGCAGGCCAACATCATCGCGGCCGGCTACAGCGGCGGCGACACCGGCACGACCGGTGCGGTGCGCGCGGTGGGCGCGGGCAAGTGCCTCGACGTGCCGAACGCGTCGACCACGGCCGGCACGCAGGTGCGGACCTGGGACTGCGGCGGCGGCGCCGGCCAGACCTGGACTCGCACCTCGTCGGGTCAGCTGACCATCTACAGCGGCGGCGACACCCGCTGCCTGGACGCGGACGGCCAAAGCACCGGTTCGGGCACCAAGGTGATCATCTGGCCGTGCAACGGGCAGGCGAACCAGCAGTGGAACGTCAACGCGAACGGCACGATCACCGGCGCGCAGTCCGGGCTGTGCCTGGACGTGTCCGGGGCGTCCACCGCCAACGGGGCCCTCGTTCAGCTGTGGACCTGCCACGGCGGCGGCAACCAGCGGTGGAGCTGACATGAGACATACATTCACCAGGCTGCTGATCGCGTTAGCCGCCGTCCTGCTGGTCACGATGAACGCGCCCGCCATGCCCGCGACGGCCGCACCGGCGGCGGGTGAACGCGTGCTGTTGTTCACCAAGACCGCCGGCTTCCGGCACGACTCCATCCCGGCCGGTGTGGCGATGTTCCAGCAGATGGCCACGGACAACGGGTGGCAGTTGACCCACACCGAGGACTCGACCGTCTTCAACGACGCCACACTGTCCACTTTCGACGCTGTCATCATGTTCCAGACCTCCGGCATGGTGTGGACCACAGCGGCGCAGCGCACGGCGGTCCAGACGTACGTGCGGGGCGGGGGCGGGATCGTCGCGATCCACAACGCGACGGACATGAACATCGAGAGCGAGTTCCCGTGGTGGGACCAGATGCTCGGGATGACCATGACCCAGCACTCGGCCACCGTCGCGGGCACGGCCAAGGTCGCCGACCAGGTGCACCCGTCCGGGCAGGGGCTTCCGCAGCGGTGGAACCGCACCGAGGAGTGGTACAACTTCGACCGCAACGCCCGCGGCAACGTGCACGTGCTGGTCACCGCCGACGAGACGACGTACAACCCCGGCCCGTCGGGCATGGGCAATGATCACCCGATCTCCTGGTGCCGCAACGTCGATGGCGGCCGGCTGTGGGCGACGGCCATGGGGCATCAGGCTTCCGCGTACTCCGAGCCGCTGTTCCGCGCACACATACTCGGCGGGGTGCGGACCGCGGCCGGCACGGCCCCGGCCGACTGCGGCCCCACCGTGTGGTCCAGCTACGACAAGGTCGAGCTGGACGGCAACACGCTGGCGCCCGGCACCCTGGACGTGGCGCGGGACGGCCGGGTCTTCTACACCCAGTACGGCGGGCAGCTGAAGATCTACAAACCGAGCACCCGGAGCACGGTCACCGCGGGCACACTCAACGTCTACACCGGCGGCGAGGACGGCCTGGCCGGCGTGGCGCTGGACCCGAACTTCGCCACCAACAACTGGGTGTACCTGTACTACTCGCCGGCCGGCACGCAGGAGATCAACCGCGTGTCGAGGTTCACGGTCAACGGTGACACGCTGGACCTGGCCAGCGAGCGAATCCTGCTGTCCATTCCGGCCGCGCGGCAGTCCGAGCCGGGGCACACCGGTGGGTACCTGACGTTCGGTCCTGGCGGAAACCTCTACGTCGGCGTCGGCGACGACATCAACCCGCACGAGTCCAGCGGCTACACGCCGATCGACGAGCGAGCGGGGCGCAACCTGTTCGACGCGCAGAAGACCGCGGCCAACACCAACGACCTGCGCGGCAAGATCCTGCGCATCCACCCCGAGCCCGGTGGCACATACACGATCCCGGCGGGCAACATGTTCGCGCCTGGCGCCGCGCAGACCAGGCCGGAGATCTACGCGATGGGCTTCCGCAACCCGTTCCGGTTCACTGTGGACACCGACGGCACCATCTACCTGGCCGACTACGGTCCGGACGCCGGGGCCGACAACGCCAACCGTGGCCCGGCCGGGCTGGTCGAGTGGAACGTGATCACGTCACCGGGTTTCTACGGCTGGCCGTACTGCGTCGCGAACAACATCCCGTTCAGCGACTACAACTTCGCCACCGGGCAGTCCGGCGCCAAGTTCAACTGTGCCGCGCCGGTCAACGCCTCCCCCAACAACACCGGGCTCACCAACCTGCCCGCGGCTCGACCGGCCACCATGTGGTACGGCAACGGCAGCAACGGCAACGCCTTCCCGGAGATGGGTGGCGGCGGCGAGGCCCCGATGGCCTTCCCCGTGTACCACTACGACCCCGACAACCCGTCGCCCACCAAGTTCCCGCGGTACTTCGACAAGACGCCGTTCTTCGGCGAGTGGGCACGCAACACCCTGCACGAATTACGGCTCGATTCCTCGGGGAAGCTGTTGAAGATAAACAGGTTCCTGTCCAACCTGACCTTCAGGTCACCGATGGACGCCAAGTTCGGTCCGGACGGCTCGCTGTACCTGCTGGAGTGGGGCACCGGGTTCGGCAGGGACAACCCCGACTCCGCGCTCTACCGGATCGACTACATCTCCGGCGACCGTGCCCCGATCGCCCGTGCGACCGCCACCCCGTCGTCCGGCGGGGCGCCGCTGACCGTGAGTTTCTCGAGCGCCGGATCGTCCGATCCGGACGGCGGCGCGCTGACCTACCGGTGGACCTTCGGCGACGGCGGCACCTCCACGGCCGCCGACCCGTCGCACACCTACACCACGCGCGGCCAGTTCAACGCGCAGCTCACCGTGACCGGCCCGAACGGGCAGACCGGCGTGGCCAATGTGCCGGTCACCGTGGGCAACACCGAACCGAGCGTCCGGTTCACCATGCCCCCGAACGGCGGCATGTTCCACTTCGGCGACGAGGTCCCGTACTCGGTGAGCGTCACCGACCCGGAGGACGGCACGATCGACTGTGCCCGGGTGATCACGACGCCGGCGCTGGGGCACGACGAGCACGCGCACCCGCTCGACCCGCGGCCGGGGTGCTCCGGTGCGATCGCCACCCAGAGCGACGGCGGGCACGGTTCCGACGCCAACCTGTTCTACGTGGCCGACGCCGCCTACACGGACAACGGCGCGTCCGGCGTACCCGCGCTCACCGGGCGGGCCCAGGTCGTGCTGCAGCCCAAGCACAGGCAGGCCGAGCACTTCACCGGCTCGTCCGGAATCCGGGTCGTGTCCCAGGCCGGCGCGGAGGGCGGCAGGCGCATCGGGGATATCGGCAACAACGACTGGATCTCGTTCACCCCGATGAACCTGACCAACATCAACCAGGTCTCGTTCCGGGTGTCCTCCCCAGGACCGGGCGGCTCGATCGAGCTGCGGGCCGGGTCACCGACCGGGCCGCTGGTGGCCACCGCGACCGTGGGCAGCACGGGTGGGTGGAACAACTACGCGAGCCTGCCGCCGGTCACCGTGACCCGCCCGGCGGGCACGGTCGAGCTGTTCGTCGTGTTCAAGTCCACCGCGACCGCCCCCTACGACCTGGACTCGATCACGTTCGTCGGTCCGGGCGTGGGTACACCGGGCGCGGTCACCACCGGTCCGATCGTGGGCGCGGGCAGCAAATGTGTCGACGTCAACGGCGGTAGCTCCGCCGACAACACCAGGATCCAGCTCTGGACCTGCAACGGTGGCACCAACCAACAGTGGACCCGCGACGGCAGCACCTGGCGCGGCCTCGGCAAGTGCATGGCCGTCACCGGAACCACCGACGGCACCCCGGTCCAGCTGTCGACCTGCGACGGCAGCCCGGGACAGAACTGGTCCCCGCAATCCGACGGATCACTGGCCAACACCGGCTCCGGCAAGTGCCTGGACGCCAGCGGCGGCAGCTCGGCCGACGGCACCCAACTGATCATCTGGTCCTGTCACAGCGGCGCGAACCAGCGCTGGACCATCCCTACCACCCTGCACTCATGACGGAGCCGATGTCGTGAAAAGACTGATCGTAAAAAGACTGATCGCAGTGGCCGCGCTGATCGCGGCGACCCTCGTCGTACCGGTGTTCACCGCACCCGTGCCCGCGTCGGCGCACGCGGTGAACCCCGTCGACTTCCAGCAGGTCGAGCTGGCCCGGGGCGTCGCGGAAGTGGGCGAGCCCATGTCCCTGGCCGTGCTGCCGGACCGCTCGGTACTGCACACCGCACGCAACGGCGTGCTGCGCCGCACCACCACCAACGGGGTCACCAGCGTGATCGGCACCCTGCCGGTCTACACGCACGACGAGGAGGGCCTGCAGGGCATCGGGGTGGACCCGGGCTTCGCCGGCAACCGGTTCATCTATCTGTACTACGCGCCTCCACTGTCCACTCCGGGCGGTGACGCACCGGATAACGGAACGAACTTCTCCGCGTGGAACGGGGTGAACCGGCTGTCCCGGTTCACCCTGGGCGCCGACTTCACGCTGAATATGGCCAGCCAGGTGACCGTGCTGGACGTGCCGACCAGCCGGGGCATGTGCTGTCACGTCGGCGGGGACATCGACTTCGACGCGGCCGGCAACCTCTACCTGTCCACGGGCGACGACACGAACCCGTTCGCCTCGGACGGGTACACCCCCATCGACGAGCGCGCCAACCGCAACCCGGCCTACGACGCGCAGCGCAGCGCCGCCAACACCAACGACCTGCGCGGCAAGGTGTTACGCATCAAGACGAACGCCAACGGCACTTACTCGATTCCGGCAGGCAACCTGTTCCCGCCGGGTACGGCCGGAACACGGCCGGAGATCTACGCAATGGGCTTCCGCAACCCGTTCCGGTTCGGTGTGGACAAGGCCACCGGCGTGCTCTACCTCGGCGACTACGGCCCGGACGCGGGCACGGCCAGCAACAGCCGCGGACCTGGCGGGCAGGTGGAGTTCAACCGGATCACCTCGGCTGGGAATTACGGCTGGCCCTACTGCATGGGCAAGAACACCACCGCGGAGACCTATGTGGACTACACGTTCCCGTCCGGACCGTCCGGGAACCGGTTCAACTGCGCCGCGCCGGTCAACAACTCGCCCCACAACAACGGGCTGACCACCCTGCCTGCCGCACGTCCGGCGTGGATCAACTACGACAACTGCTCGTTCGCGGCGTTCGGTTGCGGGTCCGAGTCGCCCATGGGCGGCGTGGTGTACCGCCACGACGCGGCGAACCCGTCATCGGTCAAGTTCCCTGCCGCGCTGGACGGGCACGTGTTCCTCGCCGAGTTCGGCAGGCGCTGGCTGAAGGTGGTCGACGTCAACGCCGACGGATCGGCCGGGCAGATCAACGACTTCCCGTGGCGCGGCACCCAGGTCATGGACACCGCGTTCGGCCCGGACGGCGCCCTGTACGTGCTGGACTACGGCACGGGATGGGGCAGCGGCAACGCGGACTCCGCCCTCTACCGCATCGAGTACAACCCGGCCGGCAACCAGGCGCCGACCGCGCGAGCAGGCGCAGACCGCACATCCGGGCTCGCGCCGCTGACGGTCAACTTCTCGTCGGCCGGCTCCTCGGACCCGGAGGGCGGCGCGCTCACGTACCACTGGAACTTCGGCGACGGCAGCACGTCCTCCTCGGCCAACCCGAGCCACACCTACACGGGCAACGGCCGGCGCACCGCCACCCTCACGGTGACCGACCCGGCCGGCCGCACCGCCACCGCCAACGTGACGATCACGGTCGGCAACAGCGCACCCACGGTCACACTGAACACGCCGGCCAACGGCAGCCTGTTCTCCTTCGGCGACGCCGTGCCGTACACGATCACCGTGTCGGACCCGGAGGACGGCACGATCGACTGCACCCGGGTGAAGTTGACCTATATTCTGGGCCACGACGACCACGGCCACGAGATCACCTCACGCGCCGGGTGCTCGGGAACCCTGCAGATCCCTGCGGACGGCGAGCACGACACGGCGGCGAACCTGTTCGCGGTGTTCGACGCCGAGTACACCGATCTCGGCGGGGGCGGTCAGCCGGCGCTGACCACGCACACGCAGCACCGCCTGCAGGCCCGGCACCGCCAGGCCGAGCACCGCACCGCCCAGTCGGGCACGGGCCTGTTCGACAAGGCGGTCGCCGAGGGCGGGAGGACCGTCGGCGACATCCACAACGGCGACTGGATCGCGTTCCAGCCCTACGCGCTCGGCGGGGAGACCCGGTTCACCGCGCGGGTGTCGTCCGGCGGCACGGGCGGCACGCTGTCCGTGCGGACCGGTTCGCCGACCGGGCCCGTGCTCGGCTCGGTCGCCGTGCCGGTGACCGGCGGGTGGGACACCTTCAGGGAGGTGTCCACCACGCTGGCGGGCGTCCCGGCCGGCACCGTGACGCTGTATCTGACGTTCTCCGGCGGCAGCGGCTTCCTGTTCGACGTGGACTCGTTCACGTTCGGCACACCGGCGAGTGGCGGCAGCAAGCAGATCGCCGGTATCGGCGGCAAGTGCGCCGACGTCGCCGGCGGCAGCTCCGCCGACGGCGCCGAAGTCCAGCTGTGGACCTGCAACGGCGGCGCCAACCAGCAGTGGACGGTCAGCGGGAGCACGCTGCGCGCACTGGGCAAGTGCATGGCGACCGCCGCCGGCGGCACAACCGACGGCACACAGGTCCAGCTGGGGACCTGCAACGGTTCCACCGCACAGAACTGGTCCGTGCAGCCCGACGGCACCATCCGCAACGGCGCCAAATGCCTGGACGCCGAGGGCGCCAACTCCGCCGACGGCACACAGCTGATCATCTGGACCTGTACCGGTGGCACCAACCAGAAGTGGACGTTGTCCTAGGAGGGCGAAGAGATGAAGCGCTCGTTCACCCGGCGCGTGCTCGGCGCGACCGCCGCCATGCTCGCCGTTCTCGCGTTCGGCTCCAGCCCACCGGCCAGTGGCTCCAGCCCACCGGCCAGTGGCGCCGACGCGCCGTACGACGTGCTGGTGTTCTCCAAGACCACCGGCTTCCGGCACGACTCCATCCCCGCCGGCATCCAGATGATCCGGGAACTGGGTGCGGCGAACGACTTCACGGTGGCCGCGACCGAGGACTCGGCGAAGTTCACCACCGCGAACCTGGCCCAGTACGAGACCGTGGTGTTCCTCAACACCACCGGGGACGTGCTGAACAACACCCAGCAGAGCGCGTTCGAGTCATACATCCGGGGCGGGGGCGGGTACGTCGGCATCCACTCAGCCGCCGACACCGAGTACGACTGGCCGTTCTACGGCGAGCTGGTCGGCGCGTACTTCGCCTCGCACCCGGCCATCCAGCAGGCCACCGTCCGGGTGGAGAACCGGGCACACCCGGCCACCCAGCACCTCGGGCCCGCCTGGGTCCGCACCGACGAGTGGTACAACTTCCGGACCAACGTCCGGGCCGGCGCCCGGGTGCTGGCCACGTTGGACGAGTCGACGTACTCCGGTGGTTCGATGGGGGCCGACCACCCGCACACCTGGTGCAAAACGGTCCAGAGTGGACGTTCCTTCTACACCGGCAGCGGCCACAGCCAGGCGAACTACACCGAGACGGGCGTCCGGTCGCTGGTGCTCGGCGGCATCCGGTACACGGCCAACCGGGCCAAGGCGGACTGCCGGCCGGAGAACGGCTACACGACCCTCTACAACGGCGCCGCCACTGGCTGGTCCCAGGCTGGTCCGGGTGGATTCACCAACAGCGACGGCACCCTGACGTCGTTCGGCGGGCTCGGCCTGCTCTGGTACAGCACCAAGCAGTTCGGCGCCTACTCGCTGAAGCTGGACTGGCGGATGGCCGGTGACGACAACTCCGGGGTGTTCATCGGCTTCCCGCCCAGCTCCGATCCGAACACGTCGCTCAACCAGGGCCACGAGATCCAGATCGACGCCACGGACTCGCCGGACCGCACCACCGGCGCGATCTACGGCTTCCAGGCGCCGAACATCGCCGCCCGCGACGCGGCGCTCAACCCGCCGGGCGCGTGGAACACCTTCGAGGCGCTGGTGGAGGGCGAACGCGTGCAGGTGTTCCTGAACGGCACCAAGATCAACGATTTCACCAACACCGACCCGGCGCGCTCCCTGGCCTCCGGGCACATCGGTATCCAGAACCACGGCGACGGCGACGAGGTGTCTTTCCGCAACATCCGGATCCGGGAGCTGGGCAGCACAACACCCACCACCGGTCCCATCGTGGGCGCCGGCGGCAAGTGCGTCGACGTCAGCGGCACCGGCTCCGCCGACGGCGCGAAGATCCAACTGTGGACCTGCCACGGCGGCACCAACCAACAATGGACCCGCGACGGCAACACCTGGCGCACCCTGGGCAAATGCATGACCGTCGCCGGTGCCACCGACGGCTCCCCCGTCCAACTGTCGACCTGCAACGGCGGCCCCGGACAGAACTGGACCACCGGCACCAACGGCGCACTCATGAACCCGCAGGCGAACAAGTGCCTCGACGCCAACGGAGCCAGCAGCGCCAACGGCACCCAGCTCATCATCTGGACCTGCCACGGCGGCACCAACCAGCGCTGGACACTCCCCTGATCATCGTCAGGCACTTCTTCGACCGCGGACTGCCGATCGGCACCATCTGCCACGGCCCGCAGGTCCCGGCCACACCGGGCTCCTGCGTGGCCGTGCCACGGCCGCGTACCCGCCACGCGTACGTCTCCCTCGCGATGCTCCCGGCCCTCGCCCTCTACGCCGTCGCCGAACGCCAAACTCGTCGGCGGCTCGCCTCCGGTGCCGCCAGGGGGTGATCCGTCAGGCGACCGTGCAGGGTATTGCTGGTCTGTCCGCTTGGCAGGGTGAAGGCCACTTCCTTGTTCTCCCGCATTGTGCGGCACTATCCGCGTCGAAGCAGGAATCTCTGGTTGGCGGCGGCGGCGGGGGTCCACTGGGATATGCGGGCGCCATCCGCGGTCGACGCGTTCCACACGTCCATGGCCAGGCCGCTCTGCCGGTTGACCAGGCTGACCACACCACTCCCCTGGTCGACCACCCGCCACTGCTGGCTCGCGGCGCCGGTGTCGGGTTGCTGGGTGATGTCGGCACCGCTGCTCGAGTTCGCGACCTGCGCCACCAGGCCGCTGTGCCGCGCCCTGATCCGGTAGTAGCCACCACCGGAGTCGAGGAAGTCGAACTGCTGGTTCAGCCCCGTGGTGGCCGACCACTGTTGCAGGAGCGCGCCCGCGGCGGTGGACACGCCACTGATGTCCGCGAGCTTTCCGCTGTGCTGGGCGACCAGCCGGTAGTACACACCGGGCTCCACGACCGAGCCCGAGCCTTGGCCGGTCGCGCGGTACGTGTGTCCGGCCTGGCCGGTGAACTCGATCAGGCCGGTCTCGGGCTTCGTCGGCTGCACCTGGTCGCCGCTCGTCGTGTCGCGCAGGTCGTAGGCGCCGGTGAACATGCGGCTGCGGACCCGGACGGTGCCGGTGCGGTCGGGGGTGACGGACAGCTCGGTGAGCTGACCGCCGTGCCACGCCGCGCCCACCGTGTAGCCGCCGCGGCCCCGCAATCCCCTGACGCTCCCCGTCGGCCAGGCAGGCGGTAGCGCGGGCAACACGTGCAGTTCGCCGTTGTGGCTCTGCAGCAGCATCTCCGCGATACCCGAGGTCGAGCCGAAGTTGCCGTCGATCTGAAACGGCGGGTGCAGATCGAACATGTTGGGCGCGAGCCGGTCCGTGGTCACGAGGTCGCGGATGAGTTTGTGGGCTCTCGCGCCCTCCTCCATGCGCGCCCAGTAGTTGATCTTCCAGGCGAGCGACCAGCCGGTGCCGGCGTCGCCGCGCAGTTCCAGGGTGCGGCGGGCGGCCTCGAACATCTGGGGTGTCCCGCGCCTGGTGATCTGATTGCCGGGGTGCAGGCCGTACAGATGGGAGATGTGCCGGTGGTTCTGTTCGGTCTCCACCCAGTCGTGGAGCCACTCCTGGATGTTGCCGCGCGAGCCGATCTTCATCGGGGCCAGCCGTTGCCGGGCCGACCGGACCTGGTCGCGGAAAGCGGCGTCGACCCCGAGCACCTCGCTCGCGGACGTGTACCCGTCGAACAGGTCGCGCAGGATCTGCATGTCCATCGCCGGGCCCGCGCACACGCTCACGTTCGGGTGGTGGTTCAGTTCCGGCGAGTTCGACGGGTTGGTGACCAGGTATCCCAGACTGGGTTCGGTCACCAGGGTGTCGAGGAAGAACTGCGCCGCGCCCTTCATCGCCGGATAGTTCCGCCGGAGGAACTCGATGTCGCCGGTGAACCGGTAGTGGTCCCAGATCAGGGTGGCCAGCCAGGCGCCACCGGTCTGCCACATGCCCCACACCGCGCCGTCGACGACCGAGGTACCCCGCCATCCGTCGGTGTTGTGGTGCGTGACCCAGCCACGGGCGCCGTACTGCGCCTGCGCGGTGCGGGCGCCGGTTGCCGTGAGTTCGTCGATCATCGTGAACACGGGTGCGAGGCACTCGGCAAGGTTGGTCGTGTCGGCAGGCCAGTAGTTCATCGGCAGGTTCGCGTTGATCGTGTACTTCGAGTCCCACGACGGGTTCATCTGGTCGTTCCAGATGCCCTGCAGGTTCGCCGGCTGCGTGCCGGGCCGCGACGACGAAATCAGCAGGTACCGGCCGTACTGGAACAGCAGCGCGGAGAACTGCGGGTCGTCGACCGAGTTGTGCCGGGCGATCCGAACGTCCGTCGGCTGGTCGGCCGCCGAGGTGCGGCCGACGTCGATACTGACACGGCCGAACAACGCCTGGTAATCAGCCACGTGGCGGCCGAGGAGGGTGCCGTACGCGACGCCCTGGGCGGCGTTCAGGTAGTTTCGGGCGATGCCCTGGTAATCGCCGTTCACGGTCCGGTAGTCGACGTAGCTGGTGCCGATCGAGACCAGCACCGTCACACTGTTCGCGCCCGTGACCCGCAGCGTGCCGCCGGAACTGGTGACACTCCCACCCTCGGCCACTGCCTTGGCCTGCGCGAGGAACCGGACCGTGCCCGCGATCCCCCGCATGGCACCGGAGATGCCGTCCAGCGCGATCGTCGTACTGTCCGGACTGGACACCGTCACGCGCTGCGGGCTGCCGAACGCGGCCGAGAACGTGATAGAGCCGGGCGTCTCCGCGGTCAGCCTCATGACGATCACCTGGTCCGGTGCGCTGGCGAACACCTCACGCCGGTACCGCACGTTGTTCGCGACATAGGTGACGACCGTCGTGGCGGTGGTGAGGTCGAGCCAGCGTTCGTACCCGGACACCCCGCTCACGCTCGGGAGGGTGAACCGGAGGTCGCCGACGGGCTGGTACGCCAGCTGGGCCGCGGGGTTGCCGAGCATCGTCTGGTTGATCAGGTCCTGCGCCTGCCCCCACTGGCCGCCGAACACCAGCTGCCGGATCTGCCCGAGGGCGGCGGCACCCCGCGGGTTGTCGTAGTTGTGGGGGCCACCGGCCCAGACCGTGTCCTCGTTGAGCTGCAACCGTTCCGTGTCGGTGCCGCCGAACAACATCGCACCGAGGCGGCCGTTGCCGACCGGCAGCGCGCGAAGCCACTCCGAACCGGCCGCCTCGTCGTACCACAGCGCCAGGTCGCCCGCCGCTCGCACCTCCCGCGGCGCGGTCGAGTCGGCGCGGGCGACCGCCGTCCACCCGGTCTGGGCCAGCACGGCACCGGCCGCGCCCAGCTTCATCGCCTGTCGTCGTGTCAGATCGGGCATCTCGGTCCCACCTCTCTGTGGCGTACACGGATCACCGCAGTGCCCATCGCTGGTTCGCTCCGCCGGAGCAGCTCCACAGCTGCACCAGCGTGCCGTTGGCCGTGGCGTCGTTGCTGACGGCCAGACACAGTCCCGACTGGGCGTTGGTGATCGAGCCGTTCGCGTTCACATTCCACTTCTGGTTGCTGCCACCGTGGCAGGTCCAGATGATCACTGCCGTGCCATTGCTGGTTCCGCCACCCGAAGCGTCCAGGCACCGGCGTGAGTCTCCGGAGTAGACGGCCAGCTCCTGCGCGGACGTGTGGGTCCACCGCTGGTTCGCTCCACCCCAGCAGTCCCAGATCTGCACGCGTGTCCCGGTCGCGGTGGTCTGGTTCGGCACGTCCAGGCACCTGTCCGCGCCCGCCGCACGCAGTTCACCACCGGTGCCGCCACCACTGCCGCCACCGTTGAGCGCGTCGAGGACGGCGTAGTAGGCCTCCTTCTTCTGGTAGTTGGAGTCGAACAGGAGCGGGGTGTCGTTGGGGCGCCACGTGTGCCGGTCGGTGACCCCCCACGTGGTGATGCCCGTGCAGCGGGCGACAGCCATGCACGCCTGGGTGACCTGCCGGTACACGTTTGCCTGGCCGGAGCCGGAGCCGCCGATGTCGAGCTCGGTGATCTGCACGTCGACGCCGAGGTTGGAGAATCGCTGCAAGTTCGCCTGGTAACTGCTCATGTCGGAGTTCCAGCTGAGATGACTCTGGAAACCCACGCAGTCGATCGGCACGCCGCGGTTGCGGAAGTCGACCACCATGTTGTAGATCGCGGTGCTCTTCGCGTTGATGCCGTCGGTGCCGTAGTCGTTGTAGCAGAGCTTGGCGCTCGGGTCGGCGGCGCGGGAGGCGCGGAACGCCTCCTCGATGTAGCCGTTGCCGAGCCGCTGCTGGAAGATCGACTGGCGGCGGCTGCCGTTCCACTCGAACGCCTCGTTGACCACGTCCCACGAGTGGATCTGGCCACGCCAGTGACCGGCGACGCCGTTGATGTGGTTGACCATCGCCTGACGCAGGTCGTCGCCGTACAGGTTGCCGACCCAGCCGGGGTACTGGGCGTGCCAGACCAGGGTGTGACCGCGTACGGACATGCCGTGGCTCCGCGCGTAGCTGACGATCTGGTCGCCGCCACCGAAGCTGAACTGGTTCCGGTTGGGCTCGGTGGCGTCCCACTTCATCGCGTTCTCGGCCACCAGACTGTTGAACTCCCGGTTCAGCGTGGCCGAGTACGAGGAATCACCAAGGAGGTTGGGGACGACCGCAGCGCCGAAATAACGACCGCTCTGCGCCGCCGAAGCGCCGATTGTGTCAGCGGCACTGGCGGTCCCGGCGGACAGCACGAGCGCGGTCGCCGCAAGACAGGCTGTCGTCATGACGGCAGCGGCCGATCTGATGCGACCATGCCGCCGCACAAGTGAACTGCTGAACATCGCAACCCTCGTTTCGTTGCTGAAGGTTCGGGTCATTCGGGAGGCTGCCGCCCATCCCCGGGGCGGGGCGGCGGCCGGTTGGTTCAGCGGGGCGAGTCGGTTTGGGTGAGCAGGCCCATCCGCCAGGGCAGTTGCAGGCAGTCGCCGCCGGCACCCGGCTGTTGTGGGGCTTCTCCGTCCTTTCGGAAGGTCAGCTGCGCTGGAGCTGGAACCGCTGGTTGGCGGCGCCGGTCACGGCCCACTGGGAGACACGGGCGCCATCGGCGGTCGACTCTCCCCACACGTCTATCGCCAAGCCGCTCTGCCGGTTCACCAGGCTCACCGCGCCACCTCCCTGGTCGACCACCCGCCACTGCTGACCGACGGCGTTCGTGTCCGGCTGCTGCTGGGTGATGTCCGCACCACTGCCCGAGCCCGCCACCTGGAGCACCAGACTGCTGTGCCGCGCCCGGATCTGGTAGTAGCTGTCGCCAGACGGGACGAAGTCGAACTGCTGGTTGAGCCCACCGTGCACGGACCACTGGATCAACTTCGCGCCGGCCGAGGTGGACGCGCCGTCGACGTCGACCGCCTTGCCGCTGTGCGCGGCCGCCAGCCGGTAGTACACCCCCGGTTCCGGCACCGTCGGTGCGGGCGGGTCGGAGCCGAACTGGGTGAAGAACCGCCACAGCTCCGATTTGACCCAGCTCCTGGCGCCGCTCTCACAGCCGGCGCACCCGTCCACCGGGCCTTGCTGGTGGCCGCCGTCGAACGCGGCCCAGACAACCGGATGGTCGGCCTGGCACCCGGAGTAGGTGGTGATCGTGTGGGTCAGGCTGCCCCGTGCGGGCTCGGGCGGGTTCTGCGGGGTGCAGCCGTTGTTGCGGACGAACGTGTCCCGCAGCGCGCGGCCGCTCTGGATGTTGTCCGAGATGCCGTGAATTCCCATGTACGCCACGGGTTGTGTGCCGCCGCCGCATCCGCTGATCTGTCCTGGAGCGGCGATGGCCGCGACCGCGCGGAAGACGGCCGGCCGGGCACACGCAAGCGCGTAGCTCATGGCGCCGCCGTAGCTGAACCCCACGGAGAACACCTGCGAGGTGTCGACGCAGAGGCCGCCGCCGAGCACCCTGACCATGTCGTCGGTGAAGGTCACGTCCTCGCCGCCGGTGTTGGCCCAGGCGTTGCCGATGCCCTGGGGCGCGACGAAGATCGTGGTGTTGTTCGACTGGGACAGCATTCCGTAGTAGGCCCATGCGTGCCCGTCGCTTCCGCCGGAAGCGACATCGCCCGCGGTGCCGCCCCACCAGTGGAAGCCGAACGCCAGGCGGTAGGGGTGGTTGCTGTCGTAGTTGTCCGGGATCTTGAGTGTGAAACTACGGGTCTTGCCGCTGCTCTGAATCGTGTGCGTACCGCTGGTCAGCTTCGGGGGCGTGCCGCACCCGGCGCTCGCCGCGACACCGTCGGCGGACGCCTGCGACGGGGGCGCACCAGCACCGTGCGCCGTGCCACCCGCTACCACGACCAGAAGCGCCGCGGCCACGACAGACCGGAAGAAGGATCTGTACCTCACCATCACGCCACTCCACTATGTTGTGGGGGTTCACTATGCACAGGGACTACGCGTGAAGCTCAGATGAGTCCGACTCATCCTGACCGAGCCGGATGCTCAAACGACCCCATACAAGCGGTCAGGTCAACCGCCGTCAAGGGATCGCCCACCGAGAGCCGCGGACGCTCTCCCTCTGTTTGATCCGATGAGTCGCATCCATCTGATTGCGGATACCTGATTCATATGGTGGACTGAGGTCTGCCTCGGCAGGGGCGTTCGCCGGATCCATTCCACGTTAAGGAGATCCCGTGTTCGCATCCTCGTCCCCCACGGTGCGGGCCTTCGTGGCCGCCGCAGCGTTGACCGCCACGATGGCTGTAGCCGCCCCGGCTTCTGCCGCCTCCGCGGCCACGACCACCCTGTACGTCTCCCCGTCCGGTACCGGCACCGGTTGCTCGGCCACCGAGCCGTGCTCGTTACCCGCCGCACAGGCCGCGGTGCGATCACTCAACGGAACGATGTCGGACGACATCGTCGTCGAGGTGGCCGGCGGGGTGTACCGGCTGTCCGCGCCGCTGCGGATGACCGCGGCGGACTCCGGCAACAACGGTCACCGTGTCGTGTGGCGGGCGGCCCCGTCCGCGCGTCCCGTGATCAGCGGCGCCCGCGCGGTCACCGGCTGGTCGGTCGCCGACGCCGGGAAGAACATCTGGCGCGCGGACGTCGGCACCGGGACCGACACGCGGCAGTTGTACGTCGACGGCGCGATCGCCACCCGCGCGCGTACGCAGGTGAACCGGTCCTCGTTCACCTTCACCAGCGCGGGCATGACCTTCTCCAACTCCGCGCTGGGCTACCTGAACAACCTGGCCGGCCAGAACCGGGTCGAAGTGGAGAGCGTCAACTCGTTCACCGACCGGTACTCGCCCGTGCAGAGCATCAACGGGAACGTCATCACGATGCAGCAACCCGCGTGGAACAACAACACCTTCGGGTACGACACGCTCGCGGCGCCGCATCGAGCCGGTCCGTTCTATCTGGCCAACGCGTACGAGTTCCTCGACTCGCCCGGCGAGTGGTACGTCAACCCCGGGACCGGCACGCTGTACTACATCCCGTCGGCCGGGCAGAACATGAGCAACGCCCGCGTGGAGCTGCCGGTGTTGCAATCGCTGGTGAACGTCGGCGGCACCCATGACGCGCCCGCGCACGACATCACGTTCAGCGGGATCACGTTCACCGGCACGAGCTGGCTCGGCCCCAGCGGCAACCAGGGGTACGCGGACCAGCAGACCGGCGCCTACATCGCGGGCAACTGGAACTGGCCCGCCGACCGGCTGACGTCCTGCCAGAACGGCTGCCGGCAGTTCGAGGCGGCCCGGCCGCACTGGTACCAGATGCCCGCCGCCGTACAGGTTTCCGCCGCCAGCGGCATCACCTTCAGCGACTCCGAGTTCGTCAACCTGGGACAGACGGCCATCGGCATCGGCAACGACGCCAACGCCCACGCCAGCGGGGTCGGTCTGGGCGCGAGCGACATCACGGTCACCGGGTCCGAGATCGCCCGCAACTCAGCGGGTGGCATCGTGGTCGGCGGCGTCCGCGCCGACGCGCACCACCCCAGCGACCAGCGGATGGTCAACCGGGACATCACCGTCAGCAACAACCGCATCCACGACCTCGGTCTGGAGTACCGGGGCAACGTGTCGGTCCTGACCACCTACGTCACGACCACGAACGTGTCCCACAACGAGGTCTACAACATGCCGTACTCCGGCATGTCGATCGGCTACGGCTGGGGCAGCAACGACGCGGGCGGCAGCGACCACTACGCCAACCGCGGCCTGTACGACTACCAGCCGCGGTACTCGACGCCGACCACCGCGTCCGGCAACCGGCTCGTCAACAACTACATCCACGACGTCATGCAGCAGATGAACGACGGTGGCTGCATCTACACGCTGGCGTGGAACCCGAACGCGGTGATCAGCGGTAACTACTGCTCGCGGACCAACGGCTATTTCGGCGTCTACTTCGACGAGGGCTCCCGCTACTACACCGCCACCAACAACGTCTTCTCCGCCACCGGCACCTGGGCCACCGCCAACTACTGGGGTGGGGAGAACATGGGCAACTGGACGGTCACCGACAACTGGTCGACCAACGGCAGCACCAACATCTCGAACGGAGACCGCGGCAACGTCGTCCGCGGCAATGTCACGGTCGCAGGCGGGAACTGGCCGTCCGGCGCCCAGGTCGTGATGGCGAACGCCGGGCCGCGGGACAGCGGTGACCCGCCGACGGGCACGATCGTGGGCAGTCAGTCGGGCCGCTGCGTCAACGTCAGCGGCGGGAGCACGGCCAACGGCGCCCAGGCGCAACTCTGGGACTGCCTCAGCGGTGCGCACCAGCGATGGACCTACACCTCCGGCAAGCAGCTCGTCGTGTACGGCAACAAGTGTCTGGACGCGTCCGGGCAGGGGACCACCAACGGCACCCGGGCGGTCATCTGGGACTGCCACGGCGGCACCAACCAGCAGTGGAACATCAACGCCGACGGCACCATCAGGGGCGTGCAGTCCGGGCTGTGCCTCGACGCCAGCGGCAACGGGACCGCGAACGGCACCCTGCTCCACCTCTGGTCGTGTCACGGCGGAACGAACCAGCAGTGGAGCGTGCGATGAGGCAGCGAGTACTGTGGTCGGCCGTCCTGGTCGCGGCACTGACGTTGGCCGGTTGTGGGAGCGCCTCGAGACCGGAATCGTCATCCGGCGGCGGTACGGACAGGCTGGTGGTCTGGGACTGGAAGTCGGGAGATGACGCCGCGGCCGCCTACATCGACGAGGCGAAAGCCGACTTCGCGGAGAAGCACCCAGACGTCACCGTCGAGTTCGTGGCCCAACCGTTCGACCAGTACTACACCCTGCTCGGCACGGCCATCCAGGTGGGCAAAGGGCCGGACGTCATGCTGTTCAACGGTGGCGGCCAGATCCGCGACCGGGTGGACGCGCTCGTTCCGCTGGACTCCTACATCGCCGGGGGCCGGGACCGCCTGGTGAGCTGGGATGCGTTCAGCAAGGACGGCAAGACCTACGCCTCGCCGGTCACGTTGCAGGGTCACCCGATCTACTACAACAAGAAGCTGTACGAACAAGCGGGCCTCGACCCGGACAGGCCGCCCGCGACCTGGAGCGATTTCGTCAGCGGTTGCGCCACGATCATGGAGAAGACCGGTGCCACGTGCGTCGCGCTCGGCAACAAGGAAGGCGCCGGCATCCAGTTCTTCCTCTCCGGCCTGGGGTCCGGCGCTCTCACCGACCGGGAGTACGACGACTGGATCGCCGGAAACCGGAACTGGACTTCCCCGAACGTGAAGCGGGTCTTCGAGTTGTGGACGGAGACCGATGGCGCGGGCCTCAACAACAAGGGGGCCAACTCGACGGCGATGTTCAACGACTCCTTCGCGATCTTCTCTTCCGGCAAGGCCGCCCACGTCATCGGGCTGATGTCGGACGTCGGGCACTGGAAAGACTTCGGCGAGTTCCTCGACCCCGACGACATCGGCGTCATGCGGGCGCCGGTTATCACCGCCGGGGCGACGCCGAGCCTTCCGTATGACGGTGGCATCGGATACGCGGTCGCCAAGTGGACCGCTGATCCCAAGCTTGCCGCCGACCTGGTCCGCTCGTTGACCTCGAGGGACGCGCTGGCGGCGTTCTACGCCGACGCGGGCGCGATCGTCTCCGACACCTCCATCGACGTGTCGAAGGCCGGCCCGGCCGTCTCCGGAATCGTCTCCGGGATCGAGAGCGGCGAACCCGCCCTGCACGTGGCACTTTCCTCGCGGACCCTCGACCTGATGGGGCGGCTGTCCCAGCAACTGCTGAGCGGGTCGGTCACCGTCGACGAGGCGCTGAGGCAGCTCGCCGCCTCGGATCAGGAAGACTGACCGGGTGCCGCTCGGAGGCACGCCGTCGTCGGTCCGTTCGGCGCCGGCCGAGCGGACGGGTCGATGACCGGACATGGCGCTCGTCCGACGGCGCGAGCGGGTAGCCGGCCGATGTCCCGCCGCACGAGCGCGGAACGCCTCGCGCCGTATGTACTGGTTGCTCCGGCAGTGCTGGTCATCGTCGCGTTGCGGCTGTACCCACTGGTGCTCGGCGTCAACTTCTCCTTCACCGGAGACGGGGAACGCGACGGAGCTTCAGTCGGACTGGACAACTACGCGACCCTCTTCGACGACCCGCTCTTCCTCGGCGCGCTGCGGAACGTGGGACTGCTGGTGCTGTTGCTTCCGGTGGCGGTCGCCATTCCCGGACTTCTCGCGACGTTCATCTACCTGCGTGTTCCAGGACACCGGTTCTTCCGCGGCGTCTACTTCTTCCCCGCCGTGCTGTCACCGGTGATCGCCGGCGCGATCTTCAACCTCCTGCTGGCCTTCGACGGTCCCGTCAACTCCCTTCTCGAAACCTTCGGTCTCGGCCGGGTCGACTGGCTTGGCGATCCGGACATTGCGATCTACACGGTCGTCGGTGTCCATGTCTGGGCGACCTTCGGGATGGCGCTGGTGGTGTTCCTCGCCGGATTCGCCGCGCTGGACTCCTCGCTGCTGGACGCCGCGCGGATCGACGGAGCGTCACTTCCCCGAATCATCTGGCACGTGATCATCCCGAGCCTGTCCCGAACCATCCAGTTCGTCTTCGTGACCACGATGATCGGAATGCTGACGTCGATGTTCGGGCTGCTCTACGTGATGACCAGCGGCGGCCCAGGGGGCACCACCTACCTGCCGGAGTACTACATCTGGATCCAGCAGGGCCAGATGAACCGCCCGGCACTCGCCTCGGCCGCGTCCACCGTGCTCTTCCTCGTCATGGTGGTGGTGGGACTGCTGCAGATCAGCGTGCTCCGCCGGTCTGGCAGGTCGGAATGATGTCCGCTTCCCGGACGAGCAGGTGGCTGGTCGCCATTCCGATGACGGCGCTCGCGCTGGCCACGATCTATCCGCTGGTGTTCACCACGAACGTGGCGTTGAAGACACGGCACGAGTACGTCCTCGACCGCTTCGCCCCCACGGACTCCCCTCGGTTGGACAACTTCGCCACCGCGTGGAACAGCGCCGGAATGGCACGCTACTTCGCCAACTCGCTCATCGTCGTGACGTGCTCGGTCGCGCTGCTGCTGCTGATCGGATCGATGGCGGGCTTCGCCCTGGGCAGACTGCGGTTCCGTGGTTCGCGGGCGCTCTTCCTCGGCTGCCTCGCGGCATTGTTCGTTCCGTTCCAGGTCATCATGGTTCCGCTCGCCAATACGATGGCCGCCCTCGGTCTGATCGACACCCATGCCGGGTTGATCCTCGCCTACGTCGCGCAGTTCCTCCCGTTCACGATCTTCCTGATGGCGAGCTACTACGCGCATGTCCCTGCCGAGATCGTCGACGCGGCCAGGATCGACGGCAACACCCACTTCGGCGTCTACCGGCGGATCATGCTGCCGCTGGGTGCCCCGGCACTGATCTCGGTCGGCATCCTGAACGCGCTGTTCTGCTGGAACGACGTTCTCATCGCGCTGCTGATGATGCCGTCGGCCGAGAATCGCACCCTGATGGTGGGAGTCACCTCGCTTCGCGGGCAGTACTCGGACGACATCCCGACGTTCGCCGCCGGCGTCCTGATCGCCGCCGTGCCGATGCTGATGATCTACCTCTTGTTCCAGCGCCACATCGCCGAAGGCGTCACCGCCGGTTCCACGAAGGGCTGACATGCGGATCACCGGGTTTCGAACCCTGAACACGGTCCAGGAATGGGGGCGACCGGTCGGCGACGCCAACGGCGTCTTCGTCGACGGGCTCACCCCCGTACCGATCATCCTGGTGGACACCGACGTGGGGATCACGGGCGTCGGTCTGGGGCCGCACGTCAACGCCGAGGCGGTCTTCGCCGCCATCGATGGCGAGGACCCACGCGGCGTCACGGCACTCTACGACCGCATGCTGCGGCAGACGTTCAAGACCGGTCACGCGGGCGCGGTGTTCGGCACCATCGGCGCGTTCGACACGGCGTTGTGGGACATCAAGGCCCAGGCCGCCGGGGAGCCGCTCTGGCGTCTGCTGGGCGGTCGCGACCGGCGGGTGCCCGCGTACGCCTCGGGTCTGGACATCGGCCTCACCGACGCCGAGCTCGTGGCCGTGTACGAGTCCTATGCGGAGCGCGGTCTACGCGCGGCCAAGCTCAAGGGCGGTCTGGACGTCGACCGGGACCGGCGGCGGCTGACGCTGGTACGCGAGGTCCTGGCCGACGCCGCCCGGGGACAACAGCCCGCCCTGATGCTCGACGCGAACGAGTCGTGGTCCCGCAAGCAGGCCGTTCGCCACGTGTGCGCGCTGGAACGCACCCTCGACCTCACCTGGATCGAGGAGCCGGTCCGGCGCTGGGACGCCGAAGGGATGGCCGTGGTCGGCAGGGGGATCCGGGCCTCGGTGGCCAGCGGGGAGAACCTCTCCGGCCTCGAACAGTTCCGCCCGCTGCTTGCCGCGGGGGCGATCGACATCGTCCAGACGAGCGCGGTCTGGGGAATCACCCACTTCCTGCGGGTCGCCACCCTGGCCCACGCGCACGATCTGCCGGTCAGCCCCGTCGGGAACACCCCCGTCGGCCTGCTGCACGCCGCGACCGCCACACCGAACCACCTGGCCAGCGAACTGCAGGACCTCCGGCCACCGCTCGGCATGCACGTCGACCTGCACGTCGAGGACGGTGAGTTCGTCCTCGGCAACTCGGCAGGCATCGGCATCCGGATCGACGAGGACATGATCCGAGCATCCGCCCGCCAACCGGGTTCCCCGGTCGGCAGCGGCACGAACGTGCGACCGGAATCGGCCGGACGACGCCTGCTCCCCGTGACGGACGACGCCGCCGTCCCGCCCCACCCGGGCTCCCGTCGACCGCTTCCACTCCGTCCGGCGGACGAGAGGCCCGGGCGGCACAACGCCGAGCCGCGCGCCAACACCTCGCCGGACAGGACATAGCCGCGCACAACCCGTTCGAAGAACCCGAAGCGCTGCCCCGACTGACCGGGATCTGACGGGGCGCTTCGCGGACATCGAGGGGCTGTTCGCCCCGCGACTGCGAGCGGCTGCGCCCCCGCCGGCGGCCGAGACACTCACCGCCACCAGCTCGGAGCGCACTGCCCCCGCCTGCTCACCGACCATCACCACGGGACGTGGACCTTCGCCGTCGACATCCCCGCTCCACACCATCACCGGACCACCGTCCGACGAGGCGGCTTTACCAGCCCCGACGCTGCCGAGGCCGCACTGCGGACGTTCCTGGAAGGCGAGGCCGGCGGCTTCAACGCCGACCCGAACCAGACCGTCGCCGACTACCTCCGCACCTGGTCTGGCGGCAAAGGCGCTGGTGCTCAAGCCGACGACCATGGCCCGCTACCGCGACTACGTGCACAACGACCTCGCCCCCGCCTTCGGCAGCCTCAAGCTGGAGGAGCTCAGGCACCGGCACATCAGCGCATTCGTGACCCGCGAGCTCGCCGCCGGCCGCGGTCGCACCACGCTGTATCGGTGTCTCGCCACGCTGTCCAGCGCGCTGGGGGACGCCGTCCGCCAGCACCGCCTCGCCCACAACCCCGCCAGCCCTCCGGCACTGCGCCGACCGCCCTCGCCGGAGCGCCGGATCTGGACCGCAAACGAGGCAGTCCGCTTCCTCCAGCACTGCCACAAAGCCGACCCCGACATGGCCGACCTGTTCGAGCTCCTCATCGGCACCGGCCTACGCAAAGGCGAAGCCCTCGGCCTGCACTGGGACAACGTCCACCTGCCCGAACAGGTGCTGTACGTCCGGTGCACGCTCTCCGCGATCGACAACAACCAACTCGTCATCACCACCCCCAAGACCCGCACCAGCAAGAACTGGGTTGCCATCTCCCCCCGCGTCGCCGCCGCCCTCCGGCACCGGGCCTGCTCAAGCTCCCGCACCCACAGCGCCCCGGGCGCCCCCCTCACGGGACTGATCTTCTGCCGACCCGACGGCCGGCCGCTTCAGCCCCGCGCCGTCCTCGACCGGCTCCGGCAACTCTCCGAAGAAGCCGGCGTCCCCCGAGTGACCGTTCACGATCTGCGCCACCTGGCTGCCACCCTCACGATCACCGCCGGCGTCCCCCTCACCGTGGTCTCCAAGACCCTGCGCCACTCCACCCTTTCCACCACGGCCAACCTCTACAGCCACCTCACCCAACAAGCCGCCCGCGAAGCCGTCGACACCATCGAGCAGACCCTCACGCGGGCCGAATAGAAAGCCAGCCGCCATGCCCGACTGAATCAGCTGCGATCACCACGCGACCACATCAAGCGGCTCCGCGAAGCCCTCAACCGGCTCCGCTCCCCCGCCCCGCCCGGCTTCTGTACCGCCGCGAACCGTCCCCAGCCCCGGCCTGCGACCACAATGCGACCACCAGCCCTCCCGGAATGCGAAAAGCCGCCCTCTCACGGATGAGAGAACGGCCTCCGACCTGCGAAAAGCAGAGTCGGGACGACAGGATTTGAACCTGCGACCCCTTGACCCCCAGCAATGCGCTCGGCGCTACGTTGAAGACCTGAACAGCCACACCGCGCCGTACGACGCAGTCAAAACCGCATCCCGCCCGCTACACGGCCGCCAAGATCACTATGGCGCAGTACGAGGACGTACGCCTCCATCGAGTCGTGCTCCCCCGCGTACTGGCGCAATTAGCTGCTGCGGTGAACGTTCAGATTGTCTCAGACAACCATGGCGGGCCGCCGAGCCGGAGGTGGGCCCGCACGAGAAGGTCACGGTAGTCCTCCCGGGTGAATCCCCCGGTGATCGCCTCGGTGATGTCCTGGATCCGAGGACGGTAGATCAGCCGGCCGCGTTCGCCGGGCTTGAAGCAGGCGAGCGCGGCACCGCTTATTCTGCGTCGGTCAAGCCCTCACCTGCCTATACCTCACAGGCACAGCCCTGCAGGGCGCGGGAGCGCCGCCTCAGCAGAACGCTCCGACATCACTCATTCAGGTCGGCGTGACGCACGCCCCGCCAAGTGTCGCCCGTGACGGATCATCCAGTATTCATCGGGTTCCGCCGCTTTCTCCTCTTTCAGTCACAGATTCCAAGGCGTGGAGAATTCTTTCAAGGTCTTCCGCGGCCGCTGCACAGAATTCTTGATCGCCTTCCGTGATAGAAAGCATCGCCTCATCAAATTCACGACCGTCAGGTCCAGATTCCTCGATCAGGCGAGTTGGCGCGATCAGCCAGATCTTCGTCGACCTGAATGTCCACTCCAGACGCTTCGGCGCCTCACGCACAGCCAGTTCGAAAACAGCCCTCAGTTCGTCACTGGGCGTCTCAAAGCGCCACGCGATAAATGCAAGCTGGAGGTTCCCATAGAGGGGTGACGCTCCGTCGGTGACCTGAACCAGACCAGCCGACTGAACTCACTCAAGATCTGCCTGGATCGCTGATTTCCTGTAGCCGTAGCTGAAATCCTATCGCTGCCGTTCCGCCGCCCTCCCGGCCACTCGTTGGAGGGGCGGTCGGGCAAGACCGCCCCTAACACACCACCAGCCAACTACACTCCGCACGACGCCTCTGACCAGGCCAGATAGCGAAACGCTGCTGGAGTGCCAGCACTGCAATTGCGGTTGGTGTGACGGGATCGCATGTCGATGTATATGTGAAAGTGCGGTGCGGCTCGGGCACAGGTACGAGGCGTGCCACGGGGCGGGGTAGTCACCGCCCGGCGGCACGCCTCACCGGCAGCCCTCGACCTGGCACCTGGTACCTGCTACGTCTTCCGGACTGTCACGGTTGCCGAGCGCGGACGTGCCCCCGCCTCCCCGTCGGGCCAGCTGCTGACCGCCTGGGGGTTGCCAGCCGTCGGCCTGCCCCAGTGGAGGGTGCGTTGGCCGGGGTGCTGGATGTTGACGAAGAGGGCGTCCCCATCAGGATTGGCGGACACGCCGGCGACCTCGGCACCGCGTGGGGCAACCAGGAAGCGGGCCACCTCCCGGGTCCGGGTGCCCGTGACCAGGAGGGCGTTGTTGCCGGCTGCGGCGAAGATGGCGTCGTCAGCGTCGGCGAGGCTGTGGCCGGGGGTGCCGGTGGAGATCCAGAGCTTGCCGTCCGCGCCGAACCAGAGGTTCTTCGGACCCGCGAACATGCCGTCCGAGGTCAGGGCCGAGTCGCCGCCGGAGAGGAACACCTCCCAGGCAACGGCGCCGCCCGTCTCCGTCCAGCGGATGACCTGGCCGTAGCGTCCGGCACCGGAGACCGACATCGCCGCCGAGGCCTCCGGCGCCGACTTCTCCTCGTGTCCGGTGCAGAACAAGGCCGCGGAGCCGCCGACGATGGCGAGGTAGACCTCGCCGGTAAGCGAGTGTACGGCGACCCGCTCGGGGCGGGCCAGCGGGGTGGCGCCCAGGGCGTCGGCGGCGAGGCGGGCCCGGACCAGGACGTCGGCCTGGTCCCGCCAGCCGTTCCCGGCGGTGAGCGGCCCGCTGCTGAAGACCAGCGGCAGCCAGCCGCCGGTGGCCGGGAGACCTTGGCCAGCACCATGTTGGCTGCCACGGCTTCGCCGTCGGGGCCCCGGGTCAGCCCGCTGACGCCTCCAGCAGGCTGTCGAAGACGGCGACTGCGACGAGGCGCAACTGGCGACCGGTTGGATCGGAGCGCTATCACCGCTCCGAGCGGCACGTACCACCACCAGCCGCGTATCCGGAACCGCTGCAGCACGTAGAGCCCAGCACCACGATCTCCCTGGTCTGAACAGCGTCCAGGACCGCCGCCCCTACGCGTCGCCTGTAATCCTGACGCTGACCGAGCGCAGTGAGCAGCACAGGGGCAGCAGACCGACACCCAACCCCACACATCCGGCGCCAGGTACGCCTGCTTCAACAGCTCGGCCGAGAGCCATACTTGACCATGCGGGGAGAAGCCCGTGGTGGCCGGATACGGGAGAGTCAGCGATCCAGTGAGCAGCGACAGCGTGGGCGTGAGCAAGGTCGGGGTTCGGCTCAAGTGGGACCCGAGCCCCTGGAACCGGCCACCCCACCATCTCGACATCATCGCCGCGACCTACTCCGCGGACGCTCCCTGCGGGCGGCCCGAGTACGTCGTCCACTTCGACAGCCGCTCTCCGGACGGCACCATCAACATGTCCCGGCACAGCCAGGCCGGTCAGGGATTCGGCTACGTCGAAGAGATGACCCTGGAACTCGATCGTCTCGCCACCTCCTTCGCGCGTGTGGTCGTCGGAGTCGCGATCCACCAGAACAGCGGGCACAAGACCTTCGGCGACATGTCGAACGCTGGAGTACTGGTCGTCGAGGGTTACCGCGAACTGCTGAAGGACGACTTCTCGCAGGTCGCCGGATCCACTGCCGCAACGGTCGCGGAGTTCACAAGAGCCGCTTCGGGGTCGTGGGAGTTTCAGCCGATGATCCGGGGGTTCGACACCGACCCGGGGGTCTTCGCCGCGGAGATGGGCGGCGCTCCACAGCCGTGACAGCCTCGTCACCGCTCCAGCCATCGCCGCGCAACGGGGGCACAGCTCACCACTCGGATGACCGACGAGTGTGTGACTCGCGCTCCGGCTGACCACCGCGGCCAGGCTCGCCGATGCCGACCTCGACCTGGACGCGGCCCGCACCGCCGTTGCCGACGGCTTCCTCGACTACGCCCTGCCGGTCTGGGAGAAGTCCCACTCGGTGCAGGCGGGTCGCCTGCTCCGCGAGGCTACGGCTTGATGTCGTAGAGGACGTTGAAGGGATCGTCCGCCGTGGACCGGGCCACCTCGCTGAAGCCCGCTTCAGCACACAGGTCGCGTACGACAGCCTCGGGCATACCGCACGTTCCCAGGGCGGCTCCGCCGCTCGCGAGGGACGTGGTCATGCAGTAGAAGACGCTGAAGCCATAGAACATCGATGCGATCGGGCCCACGTTGTCCTCGGAGCGGTCCGCGCTGTTGATCTCGAGCATCAGGTAGTCGCCGTCGTCCTTGACCGCGGCCCGGACGGCGGCAAGAAGCCGCGTCGGTTCCGCCGAGTCGTGGATGACGTCGAAGGTGGTGACAAGGTCGTAGCGCCCGGGAAGCCCCTGGGCCGCATCGACCGTCTCGAACGTCACGCGGTCGGCGACACCGGCCCGCTCCGCGTTCGCCCGGGCGCGTTCCACCTGCCCCGGGAAGTTGTCGAACCCCGTGAAGCGGGAGCGGGGAAACCTCTGGGCGAGCACGAGCAGAGCGCGGCCGGCACCGCACCCCACGTCCGCGACGTCGATGCCCCGCTCCAGCTTTTCGACGACGTGAGGGAAGGTGCTCAGCCAGTCGTCGACCATCACGCTCTCGAACCAGCTGCCGGTGAAACGGCTCATGCCGTCCCACAGGGTGTCCGGGTAGTCGCTCTGCCTTACGCCTCCCCCGTTCCGAAACGCCTCGATCAGTCGTTCGTACGGTGCCAGGGCAGCGGGCATCATCTGGTAGACGCCGCCGAGGAACATGGGCCCTGTCTCGTCGGCCAGGGCGGGAACGTGTTCGGCCGGAAGCGCGAAGCTCCCGGGCTCCAGTTCCTTCAGATAACCCGCAGCCGTCAGACCGCGCAGCCACTCGCGGACGTAGCGCTCGTTCAGGTCCAGACGGTCCGCGAGTTCCTGGCTTCCGACAGGGCCGCCCGCCGCGAGGGCGTCGAACAGGCCCAGTCGGTCACCCAGGTGACACAGACCGACGGCCATCATCCCGCTGATGTCGCCGAGCGCCTTCTCCATGAAGGCTTCCACTTTCGTTTCGTCCAGTCCCTGCTGCGCCGCCGCCATGGTGTCCCTCCTGACCGAGCACGATCGCGGCATGCGACCGGCCCGGCAAGCCAAACACCGTGCTGCTCCCCCTCGTCGCCGCCACGGCGGGCGGGGGCACTCGGGGCCGGTTCGCCTCACCCGGTCCGCGTAGCGAAAGCGCACCCGGCGGCCCACCGGACGACGCCAGGTACACCCTCTGCGCGGGCGCGTACGTGACGTACCACGGCTGGGACGAGAGCCGCGTCCAGCGGGCTTCGTGCGGCGAATGACCACAGACGGGCAATGGCGGCCTCGGTGTAGCGGCGGTAACCGCCCTGCAAACGGACGGGGGGCGGACAAGTCCCCTCTCCTCGTGGTGCCGGATGGCGCGCGGAATCCATCTGCCCCTCTGTCACACCCCTCCGCATCTCGCGGGAACATCACCGCGTCCCTTGGCCGTCCATGCACAGCCGGCAAGGGGAGAGGACAATCAGGGCATGAGGCGTCGACTCGCCGACGTGACCCGTCCCGGCCGGCCGACCGCGACTGCTGCGGTCGCCTTCACAGCTCTGCTCACGCTCGGGCCCAGCGTTGGTTGACGCCGGTGTGGCAGCTCCACACGATCACCGCAGCGCCGTTGGCGGTGCTGCCGCCGTTGACGTCCAGGCAGAGTCCGGTCTGGACGTTGCTGACGGTTCCGTCGGTGTTCACATTCCATTGCTGGTTCGCGCCGCCGGTGCAGTCCCAGATCCGTGCTCGGGCGCCGGAGGCGGCGTCGCTCGGCACGTCCAGGCATCTGCCCATCACCCGCAGGCTCTGTCCGGTCTGGGTGAACTGCTGGTTGCTGCCGGTGTGGCAGTCCCAGATGATCATCTGGGCGCCGTTGGACGAGTCGGCACCGCTGACGTCCAGGCATCGGTCGGCGGACTGGCTCCGCAGCCGGAATGTGGTCGGGTTCGGACTCGGGTCAGCACCCGTGAAGAAGCTCCAGATCTCTCCCTTGACCCAGCTCCTGGCGCCGCTCTCACAGCCGGCGCACCCGTCCACGGGGCCTTGCTGGTGCCCCCCGTCGAACGCGGCCCAGACGACCGGATACCCCTCTCGGCAGCCCGAGTAGGTGGTGGTGATGTGGGTGCGGCTGCCCGGTGCGGGCTCCGGCGCGTTCTGGGCGGTACAGCCGTTGTTCCTGACGAACCTGTCCCGCATCCCGCGACCGGCGCCGATGTTGTCATTGATGCCGTGGATTCCCATGTACGCGAAGGGCTGGGTGCCCCCGCTGCACCCGCTGATCCCCCCGGGCGCGGCTATCGCAGCGACCGCACGGAAGACGTTCGGCCTGGCACATGCGAGTGCGTAGCTCATGGCTCCGCCGTAGCTGAACCCGAGGGCGAAGCGCTGCGTGGTGTCGACACAGAGGTCGTTGTCGATACGCCTGATCATGTCGTCGACGAAGGTCACGTCCTCGCCGCCGGAATTGCCCCAGCCGTTGTTGATGCCCTGCGGAGCGACGAAGATCGCGCTGTTGTTCGCGAGTCGCCGGAGTCCGTAGTGGGCATAGACATCGCCATCGCTCCCGCCGCCGGCGACTTGCCCGGCGGTGCCACCCAACCAGTGGAATCCGAAGACCAATCGATATTGACGGGTGTTGTCGTAGTTTTCCGGGATGCTCAGGATGAAGGAGCGGTTCTTACCGCTGCTTTGAATCGTGTGCGTACCGTTCGTCAGTGTCGGGGCATGTCCGCATCCGGCAGTCCCCGCGAGTGTGGCCCCGGCGGTGGGCGACATGCCGGCCGCAGCGCTGACTCCCGCCATGCCGGCCATGGCGAGAACGAGCAATGCCGCTACCACGGCTCGCCCAAGGAACAATCTGTGGATCGACATCATGCGACTCCCTCGCTACTCGGTGACATGGCTCTCCCTGGTTGGTCGGACCGCGGTTCGCGCTGGGGCTGGATGCGGTGGAGTTGGAATCGCTGGTTGGTGCGATCAGTGGCCGCCCACTGGGAGATGCGGGCTCCGTCGGCGGTGGAGGCCTCCCACACGTCCAGGGCGAGGCCGCTCTGCCGGTTGACCAGACTGATCACGCCACCGCCGTGGTCGACTGTTCGCCACTGCTGGCCGGCGGCGTCGGTATCCGGCTGCTGGGTGATGTCGGCGCCGTTGCTGCTACTGGCGGCCTGGAGGAACAGACCACTGTGCCCAACCCGGATCTTGTGGTGCCCGCCGTCGGAGGGCAGGAACTCGAAGTGCTGGTTGAGACCGGTGGTGATCTGCCATTGGATCAGCCGCGCACCGGCGGCCGTGGACGCACCGTTGATGTCGGCAGCCTTGCCGCTGTGCTGGGCCACCAGCCGATAGGCCACGCCGGTCTCCACCGGCCCCGACCTGAGTGCGGACGCGCGGTAGGTATTGCCGGCCTGGCCGGCGAACTCGATGAGATCGGCCTCGAGCCGCTTCGGCTGGACCGGCTCGCCGCTCGAATCGTCCTTCAGCGTGAAGTCGCCGGTGAAGATCCGACTGCGTATCCGGACGGCACCGGTTCGGTCGGGTGTGACGACGAACTCGATCCGGCCGCTGCTCCACTCGGCGCCGACGGTGTATCCGCCGCGGCCGCGCAGTCCGCTCACGCGCCCGGTGGGCCAGGCGGCCGGCAGCGCCGGCAGCACGTGCAGTTCGCCGTTGTGGCTCTGCAGCAGCATCTCCGCGATACCCGAGGTGGCGCCGAAGTTGCCGTCGATCTGGAATGGTGGGTGCAGGTCGAACATGTTGGGCGCGAGCCGGTCCGTCCGCACCAGGTCCCGGATCAGCTTGTGGGCCCGGACGCCGTCCTCCATCCGCGCCCAGAAGTTGATCTTCCACGCGAGCGACCATCCCGTCCCGTCGTCACCGCGCAGCTCCAGCGTCCGCCGCGCGGCCTCGTACAACTGGGGTGTCCCGCGCCTGGTGATCTGGTTGCTCGGATGCAGACCGTACAGGTGGGAGACGTGCCGGTGAGTCCGCTCGGTCTCCACCCAGTCGGCCAGCCACTCCTGGACATTGCCCCTGGAGCCGACCCGCATCGGCGCCAGCCGGTCCCGGGCCGCCACTGCCCGAGCGCGGAAGGTGGCGTCCACGCCGAGGATCTCGCCGGCTCGGGCGACGCTGTTGAAAAGGTCGCGCAGGATCTGGTTGTCCATGGTGGGCCCCGCGCAGACGGTGGCGTTCGCATGGTGAGCGAGCTCCGGAGAGTTCGACGGGTTGGTGACCAGGTATCCGAGAGTCGGGTGGGCGACCAGGGTGTCGAGGAAGAACTGGGCAGCGCCCTTCAGGGCCGGGTAGTTCGAGCGGAGGAAGTCGATGTCACCGGTGAACAGGTAGTGGTCCCAGATCAGGGTGGCCAGCCATGCGCCACCGGTCTGCCACATCCCCCACTGCGCTCCGTCGACGACCGAGGCGCCCCGCCACGCGTCGGTGTTGTGGTGCGTCACCCAGCCGCCGGCGCCGTACTGCGCCTGGGCCACCCGGGCGCCGGTCACGGTCAGGTCGTTGATCATGTCGAAGACCGGGAGGAAGCATTCGGACAGGTTCGTCGTGTCGGCGGGCCAGTAGTTCATCGGCAGGTTGGCGTTGATGGTGAACTTCGAGTCCCAGGACGGAGCCATCTGGTCGTTCCAGATGCCCTGCAGGTTCGCCGGCTGGGTGCCCGGCCGCGAGGATGAGATGAGCAGATACCGGCCGAACTGGAACAACAGGGCGGAAAACTGCGGGTCGTTCACTTGCGCGTGCTGTGCGATCCGTACGTCGGTCGGCTGGTCGGCCGCCGTCGTACGTCCCAGATCGACCGACACCCGGTTGAACAGCGCCTGGTAGTCGGCGAGATGCCGGCTGCGTAGTTCGCCGATGCCGACGTCGCGGGCGGCGTTGAGGCGGCTCCGCGCGATCCCCTGGTAGTCGCCCTCGACGTTCCGGAAGTTGACGTAGCTGGAGCCGATCGACACCAGCACCGTCACGCTGGTGGCGCCGGAGACCCGCAGCGTGCCGCCCGAGCTGCTGACCGTGCCGCCCGTCACGGCGGCGTTGGCCAGGGCGAGGAACCGGACCCGCCCGGCGATTCCCTCCATGGCGGCGGAGGTGCCGTCGAGGGCGATCGTGGCCCCGTCCGGGCTGGACACCGCAGTCCGTTGTGGACTGTCGAATGTGGCGTTGAAGGTGAGGGAGTTGGCCCGGTCGGCCGTCAGCCGGACCACGATCACCCGGTCAGGTGCGCTGGCGAACACCTCACGCTGGTACCGCACGCCGTTCAGTACGTAGGTCGTGAGGGCCGTGGCGGTCGTGAGGTCGAGCATCCGGTTGTACTGCGACGCACCGGTAGCGCTGCCGAAGGAGAGCAGAAGGTTTCCGACCGGCTGGTAGGCCAGCTGTCCGGCCGGGCTGCCCAGCATCGTCTGATTGATCAGGTCCTGCGCCGGCCCCCACTGATCCGCGAAGACCCGCCGCCGGATCTCCGCGATGTTGGCCGCGCCGCGGGTGTTGGCGGAGTCGTACGGACCGCCGGCCCAGACGGTGTCCTCGTTGAGCTGCAGCCGTTCGGTGTCGACGTTGCCGAACACCATCGCGCCGAGGCGTCCGTTGCCGATCGGCAGTGCCCGCAGCCAGTCCGCGCCGGCCGGCTTGTCGTACCACAGGGCGAGGTCGTCGGCGGCCAAAACCTCCGGCGGCGCGGCCGAGCCGCCCTTGGCAGTGGCCGTCCACCCACCCGGCACGATCCATGCTCCGGCCGCCGCCCCGGCGGCGAGAAATCGTCTGCGTGTCACCTCGGACATGTCGTTCTCCCTTCACGGACTGGAGCAGGACGCGGACGCAGCGCCGGGAGCCGGCGCCGGTGGACAGGGTGAAGTCGACGTAGGGCAGCCGGCCCGGAACGCGGCGTAGGCGTAGGCGTAGGCGTAGGTCGACCTGGTCGGCAGCACCGTGGCCGGCGCGGCGAGGGCAGCCTCCGGCGCCGCGAGACCGGCATGCGCCGGATGGCGGGTGGCGCACGGCTCGGTCGACGCGACGTTGATCACCGCCACCTGGTCGAGACGATGCTGGTCGCGGAACTGGACAAGGTCGTCGGCGAGCCCAGCTGCCACGTCGGCCTGGCGGGCGGCGCGCACTACGGGGCCGAGCGCGCCGGCTGCACGCCGCGACCGGAACCGGGCGGATCCGGCGCTCGACCTCAGCCAGGTCGCCGGAGACGGCGACCACCAGCCGGGCGGGGATCGCGCCGGAGCCGGCCAGTGCCTCCGCCTTCTTGATCACCGGATGTTCACCAGGTCGTGTCCACCGAAGACCAGGTCGGCCACGTCGGGCAGCGTCGGTCCGCGCAGTACGGGCAGCGCCGTGACGCAGCCGGTCGGCTCCGTGAGCCCGGCCCTCGGAGTGAGCGCACCGGCGGTGGTCGTCACGGCGACGGCTCCGCGCGCGGCGACCAGCCAGACACCTGTACCCATGTGCGACTCCTTGCGCATCGGAGCGGCACCATGGTGTGCCGCTCGCGTGAATGCCCCGCCCACCCGGCCGGCGCGGGATGGCGTCCGGAGTCGGCGGCATCCGATCACCACCGGTCCCACACCGGTCCGGGCGGGCTGGGCTGGAGACGAGGCCGGTCGGCCGCACGGCCTCGCATCCCCCGCAGATACGCAAGGCCGTGCGGTCACGCCGATCCCTGCCTGTGTCCGCGCCGCCGATGACTGGACGATCACCATCGCCGCTACGGGCATCACCTCCGTCCACGACGAGTCCGCCTCGGCCGAGCGCGGCCCCGCGTCCCGATCGAGCCGGACGTGGAGGGCGTCAGCGAGGGACGGCGCGGGGTCGGTGCCGGCGGCCCCCGCGGTCGGGAAGTCGCGCGTCTCGTGGGTGAACGAGTGCTCGTACCCGATGACGTGACCGGGTGGCCACCGGGCCGACATGTACGGATGGTCCGGCTCGGTGATAGCGGCCCTTGAGCTGTCGGCAGACCGCTGCCGTGGCGTCGTTGTCGCCGTCGGCTCGGCCGCGGCCGGCGGTCACCGTCCACCGTGTCCGCCGAGTCGGGCGTCGCGTCGCGTGTCAGTGTTCTGGATCTGCCATCTCTGGTTGTCGCCGCCCCAGCACGTCCACAGCTGCACCTTGAAGGTGGCGGTGTTCACGTCGAGGCAGAGGCCGGGGCGAACGCTGCGGACGGTGCCGTCGGCGCCCACCGTCCAACGCTGGTTGTCGCCGCCGTTACACGCCCACGTGCCGACCACGGTCCCGTTCGTCGTCCCGCTGTTGTGCGCATCCAGGCACTTCTGGCCCCCAAGTGCGGTGATCTGTCCGCCGACCGTCAAGGTCCACTGCCGGCCAACCGTGTTGGCGCAGGTGTCCACCTGGACCTGGATGTTCGCCGTGGTCCCGCCGGGGATGTCCAGACAGCGCCCGGTGCTGACGTTGCGCAGCAGGCTGGTCGGGGCCGGGACGTCGCCATCCAGGCCCCAGCCGTATCTGAGGCGCTCGCGGCCGCTGGCACTGGGCGTGCTGAGCGTGAGGTTGGTACCGGTGCCGTGCAGTTTCTGCATGGCATACCAGTCGTCGTCCTGGCCGGCGCGTATCTTCCCGCCCAGCCCGGGCCAGTAGATGGAGCCGATCCGCAGTTCCCGGAGCACCGTGGTGGTGGCCCGGAAGTAGCGCACGAAGTTGTCGGTGCTCCCGGCGTCGTGGTAGTTGAGCCCGGTATCCATCGGCGCGCCGAACTCGTCGACGACGGTGCGGTCGGCGCAGGTGCCGATCGCGTTCCGCAGGTACGCCACCCACTGGTCGTAGGTCTTCGCGCCGCTGAAGAACGTGTAGTGGTGCAGCGACAGGTACGTCCCGTCAAGGCGGCGGTCGGCGCACATGGATCTGATGTCGGTGTTCAGGCCGGCGCCGCTGACGAAGATGCGGTTTCGCGGAATCGACGGGTGGCTGCTGATCCAGTTGCTCACCACGTTCGCCCACTCGCCGGCGCTGTGTCCCCCCGGTTCGTTCATCGGCTCGAAGTGGACGAGGCTGTTGGTGCCGTACCGGGCAAGCACGGTGTTCCACATGGTGTCGAAGGCGCTCGGGTTGACGATGCGACCGCCGCGGGCGGCCACCCCGTCTTCCCAGTAGGAGAGGACGACCTTGAATCCCTTCGCGGTGGCTGCGTCTATCGCGCCCGTGTACGCGCTCCACCAGCTCGTCCCGACTGTGTAGGTGTTGATCGGGAGCCGAACGGTGTTGGCGCCGAGGTTGTTCTCGAAGCCGGTGTAGATGGCGTTGGCTTTCGCCACGACCGTCTGGTAGCTGTCGGAGCCGCTCAACCCGTGCAGGACCAGCGGTCCACCGTGGAAGTTGTCACCGAGCCGGGCCCAGTTGACGCCGCGGAACTGGGCGGTGTCGGCGGCGGCCGAGGCGCTCTGGTGCTCGACGACCGCGAGCGCGCTGAGAGCGGTCAGGATGCAGGCGAGCGCCCGGGCGAGGTAGCGCCGGCGACGGGTGTGGGGCATGGTCGTGCCTTCCCGGTTGGCGATGTGGTCACGTCTGCGCTGTGCAGGTTCTGTTGACGTCGGCCGCATGCCGACAGCCGGCCGAGCCGGCGCGGAGCTTGCCCTCTCCGCGCCGGCCCCCTCCCAGATCGCTCGCGCAACGAGCATGTCAGCGTCATGCCGCTACTGTGGCGCCTGGAAAGCCTCGCTCCCCGGCTTCGCCCGGATCTCCGGTCAGCAGGTGGAGTCGGTCTGGGTGAGGAGCCCCATCCGCCACGGCGGGGAGATGTAGTCGCCGCCGGCGTCGGGGTCCATGCCCTGGTACAGGAACTGCGACTGGCACGGGTTCAACGGCACGTTCTGGTCGTCACCTGCCCGGATCAGCTCCCCGTGGCTGAAGTCCCGGGTCCACGCCGGGCCCGAGAACGTCACATTGGCGGAGCGGGCGAACTTCCGGCCGCGGCGCCGAAGAAGCGGCCCTCTCCCCCCGCCGAGGCGCCCCATGTGGACGCCACGTCGGCGGTGCCCATGAGCAGCGGCACCGTGCCGGCCGCGACCAACCCGGCTGACAGGGCTGACAGCAGGGGGCAGGATCGCTCGGGCCCGGGGCCACCGCGGCGGATCAGGCGAGTGCACGAATTCGTTCATCACCGGCACCTTTCGAAGTCGGAGCCACCTCACTGTGTTGGCGCCAGAAATCCGTGGATCGCTTTTGGCTGCCGCTTTCACAGGTCATGAATGGGGAACGTTACGCGTCGACGACTACAAGATTGGCAGATTGTCATGGTCCATTCAAGAGGGAACGGTCGATATATGTGCGCCTGATCCGTCGTGCAACCAACCGGAGAAGCGGGACTATTGACGGCCACCCCTCATAACCTTTTCAGGCGGCGAATTGGAGTGACGGACGCGTGTAAATCGCGGCAGTTTTCGTTATCGGCGGCCGGCTCGGACAGTCGCAGTCGACGTAGTGCCGAAAAGCACGGCGCCGTCACCGAACGCGAATACTTGAACGCCGACTCGAGCGGCCCTCAGGCGAGTTGGCCGAGTAACCCAGCCTTGACGTCGGCAACCGGCCGGAGCCGACCTCGGCCGACTCGGCTCCCATCACGACGGCATTCTCGGTCGCCCCGGCGAGCGCAGGTTCGTCGAGCACCGTGGCCGACCGCGTCGGCGGGACGGGGAGCAGCGCCAAGGCGACGATCAGCCGCTCAAGGGGTACCAGTTCGTCGGCGGCCCGGCCGCAGCCCGCACAGGATCGGGTGTGCCGGGTGATGCGCTTACGCCACAGCGTGCTCGGTACGCCGTCCCAGCCCCCCAGCGCGGCGGTCAGCTGTGGACATCGGGGGCTGGCTTCCAGCGCGGCGACGAGTGACCGGCTCAGCTCCAGCTGGTTGCGCATCCGCTGGACGCGCACACCCGCGTGAGCCACGCTCGTTCCCAGCGCCGCCGCGAGCTCCGCCCTCGCCAGCCGGCCCGCGGTCTCCAGCCACCACAGCGACAACAGCGCCCGGGCGTCCGGGTCGAGCCATCGACTGGCGCGTACGGTCTTTCGGCGATGACCGGACAGCTCGACGTGGATCAGGGCCAGATTCTCGGCGTCGGCGTCCGGCGGGTCGGTCATCTCGTCAAGGGGGGCCGTCCGTTCGGCGTCCGTCTGCCGCCGGTGCAGATGGGTGCTGATCTGTCGTGTCGCGATCGTGGCCAGCCAGGGCCGGAAGCACTCCGGGGCGCGCAACGTGCGCAGCTCGGGAAGTGCCCGCAGCATCGTCTCCTGCACCACGTCGTCGACGTCCGCAAGCTCACCCAGTGCCCTGCGCACGATCGCGTACACCAGCGGCAGGTACGTCGCGGCCAGGTCGTCGAGGGCTCGTGGATCGCCGGCCTGTGCGGCGACGACCAGGCTCGTCTCGTCGGCTCGGCCGGCTCGCATCACGAGCCCGTACACGTTGCCTCGGGCAGGGCCGCCCCAGGTGCCGCGCACGTCGCCACCCTCGGGTTCGCACGCACGATCGACTCGGGCGCGGCCGGCTGGTAATGCGTGGCAGCCCGTCATCGTCCCGGCCATCCGCCATCAACGGGAAGAACGATGCCGTTGACATGGTCCGACGCCGAGGAGGCGAGGAGCACCGTGGCCCCGGCGAGATCGTCGGGGCCTCTCCAGCGACCGGCCGGGACCCGGCCGAGGATCGCCTGGTCGTGCTGGGGGTCCGCGCGTAACGCCTCGGTGTTGTCGGTGGCGACGTGGCCCGGTGCGACGGTGTTGACGTTGACGCCGCCCCCGCCCCACTCCTTCGCCGGGGCCGGCGCCTCGGCGACCCGGCTCTCGATGTCGAGGGTGCGGGCCCCGCGGTGGACAACCGCTTTCATCGATCCTCCATCCCCATGGTGTCGAACGTCCCTTCCGCGGTGGATCTGCATGGTTCGGGGGTGACCGCGAGCAGCCGCAGGCCGGCCTGCTGCGGCCGTATGTGCGGTCCGTCGGGGGCGTGTGCCGTTCGCTGACGGGCCGCGGTCATCACCGTGGTCATCACCGTTTCGTCGATCCGGATGCCCAGGCCCGGGGTGTCGCCGAGCACAAAGGCGCCGTCCTCCACGTGCAGGTCCATCGCGACGCCGATCGGCGGCTGCAGGCCCTGCAGTTCGCTGACGAGGTGGTTGGGCACCGACGTCGCGGCGTGCAGCAGCGCGACAGGCGTGTTGCCGATCGGGCTGACCGGCAGGTCGTAGGCGTGCGCCAGCGCGGCGACACGCAGGAAGTGGGTGACTCCCCAGACCGCGGCCGTCTGGACGATGTCGACGCCTCCCGCCGCGATCAGCGGGCGGAACTGCTCGAGGCCGGTGAGGTTCTCCCCACTGGCGACCGCCGTCCGTACGCCACGGCTGACAGCGGCCAGACCGTCGGCGTCCCAGCGCCGGACCGGCTCCTCGATCCAGGTCAGGTCGAGTGTGCGTTCCAGTTCACCGACGTGGCGTACCGCCTGCTTGCGGCTCCAGGACTCGTTCGCGTCCAGCATGAGCCCTGGCCGGGTCCCGTGCGCGGCCTCGGTCAGTACCTCGCGTACGAGCAACAGCCGGTGCCGGTCACGCTCGATGTCCAGGCCGCCCTTGAGCTTCGCCGCCCTCAGCCCGCGTTCGGCATAGACCTGGTAGGTGGCGACGAGCTCGTCGTCGGTGAGGCCGATGTCCAGGCCGGAGGCGTAGGCGTGGACCATGCGGTCGTTGCCGCCGAGCAACCGCCACAGCGGCTCACCCACGGCCTGTGCCTTGATGTCCCACAACGCCGTGTCGAACGCGCCGATCGTGCCGAACACCACGCCGGCATGCCCGGCTTTGAAGGTGTGCCGCAGCATGCGGTCGTAGAGGGCAGTCACCGCGCGCGGGTCCTGGCCGTCGATGGCGGAGAAAATCACCTCGGCTTCCACGTGCGGTCCCAGGCCGACTCCGGTGATCCCCTCATCGGTCTCGACGATGACGACCGGCACGGGCACGACGCCGTCGTCGTGGACGCCGTTGGCGTCACCGACAGGTCGACCCCATCGCTGTGCCGTCGTCAGGGTTCTGTACCCGGTGATGCGCATGCGTCAGCCCTTCGTCGCGCCGGCCGTCACGCCCTCGGCGATCTGGCGCTGCAGGAACAGGTAGGTCACCAACACGGGTAGCCCGGCGATCAGGACACCGGCTGCGAAGGTGGGGATGTCGGCGGAGTACTGGCCGCGCAGTGAGGTGATGCCCACCATCAGGGTGCGATGGTCGGCCGACGGCATCATCAGCAGCGAGATGAGCACGTCGTTCCAGCAGAACAGCGCGTCGAGGATGCCCACCGACAGCAGTGCCGGAGCACCCATCGGCAGCATGATTCGCCGGTAGACGCCGTACAGGGTGTTTCCGTCGATCCGTGCGGCGTCGACGAGCTCGGTGGGCACCGCCCGGTAGTAGCTCGTCATCAAGAAGACGGTGAACGGCAGGAACTGCGCGACGTAGGCGAGGATCAGCCCCGGATAGGTGTCGATGAGACCGCCGTCGGCCATGATCCTGGCCAGTGGCACCATGATCACCTGGAACGGGATGAACAGTGCCGCGAGGCAGACCAGAGCCAGCGCGGACGAGCCACGGAACCGCACCTGGGCCAGCGCGAACCCGGCCATGGACCCGATGAGCAGTAACAGCGCCACGGCGCAGACCACCACGACCACGGAGTTGAGGAAGTACCGCCCCATGCCGACGCTGTTCCACGCGGTGCCGAGGTTGTCCCACTGGAGAGTGCTTGCCAGGGAGAACCGGTCGAGGATGTACTCCCGGCGGGTCTTCATCGCGACGTTGGCGGTGAACAGCAGCGGGTAGATCGTCGCCAGGGCGAGGAGCACCATCGGCACGGCGACCAGCCATCTGCTCGGCCCCAGGCGGGACATCAGTCCTCCCTCCCCGCCCGGCGCAGCAGGCCGACCTGCAGCAGGCCCACGACCAGCATGATGAGGAAGAGGACCGTGGACGCGGCCGACGCGAGCGCCGGGCGGCTCATCTGTCCCTGCTGGACCCAGATGTAGTACTCCGGCAGGTAGGTCGACCCTTCCGGGCCACCACTGGTCATGACGTAGAGCAGCCCGAACATCGAGGTCAGCATCCCGATCATCGTGGTGACGACGACGAACTGGATGGTGCGGGCCAGACCCGGGATGATCACGTGCCAGATCATCCGCGCGAGCGAGGCGCCGTCGACCCGGGCGGCGTCCAGAAGTGCGGGGTCCAGGGTCGCGAACCCGGCCAGGAACACCACCAGCGCCATTCCTGACGTCGCCCAGATGTGCACGCCGACAACGGCGAACATGGCTACGTCGGGATCGCCGAGCCAGTCGACCGGGCCGACCCCTGAGCCGCCGAGCACGTCGTTCAGCGGACCGTCGAAGGCCAGTAGCAGGTTGAAGATCGCGCCGACGATCACCGGTGAGAGCACAGCCGGGAAGAAGTAGACGCTCCGGAAGAACGGGTGTCCTGGCACCCGCAGGTAGATGAAGGTGGCGAGCAGTCCCGGGATCGCGACCGCGACCGGAAGCAGCAGCACCAGCAGTCCGACGTTGCGCAGCGCGGTGCGGAACAGCGGGTCGTCGATGAGCTCCGCGTAGTTGTCGAGCCCCACCGGGGCACCGTTGCTTTCGCCGTCACCGGTGAAGGAGAAGTTGACACCCAGTCCCAGTGGCCAGAGCCGGAGCACCACGATGATCAGGACAGCGGGAGCGACCAGGACGTAGGGGGCGAGGCGTTCGGCGCGCCGGCCGCTGCGGACTCGCGGAGGTTTCGACGCGGGGCCGCGGCCACCTACCGCCTCGCCTGCTCGCGCCCCGTCGGTCCGCCCTGCTTGAGCAGCGCGGACCGGCGAACCATCGGGTGACATGGCCTCAGCCCGCTTGGTCGGACGCCGCCAGCTGCTTGACCGCCGCGTCGACCGTGACCGATCCGCTCAGCAGTTGCTGAGACAGCCGCCCCATCAGGTCCGCGGTCCTGGACGACAGGGCCACGTGCAGGGCGGGCTTGCCACGGTCGATCTCGGACACGATGGTGGCGACGGCCGGTCCACCTCTCGAGACGTCCACGGTGCGGTCGGCCGCGATGGCGCCCGCGTCGGCGTAGAACGCCTTCAGTGCGTCGGTCGAGGTAAGGGAGCGCACCAGGTCGGCGGCGACCTTGGGGTCCTTGGTCCACTTCGCGACGGCGTAGCCGATGCCGCCGTCGTAGGGAAGGCTCGGCGTGGCGCCGGCCGTGACGACCGGCGACTTCATGACGCCGACATCGCCGGCGTCGAGGAATTCGGCGAAGTCCTTCCAGTGCCCGATGTCCGACATCAACCCGATGACGTGGGCGGCCTTGTCGGACTGGAACACCGCGAACGCGTCGTTGAACATCGCCGTCGAGTTCACCCCGTCGTTGTTCAGGCCTTTGTCGTTGGCCTCTTTCCAGAGCGAGAAGACCCGCTTGACCGCCGGCGAGGACCAGTCTCGTTTGCCGGCGATCCAGTCGTCGTACTCCGTGGGCGACAGGACGCCCGAGCCGAGCCCGGACAGGAAGAACTGGATACCGATGCCTTCCTTGTTGCCCTGCGCGAAGCACCTGGCACCGGTCGCCCTGGTGATGGTCCGGCAGTCGGCGACGAACTCGTCCCAGCTGGTGGCCGGCTGCTCCGGGTCCAGCCCTGCCTTCCGGTAGAGCGACTTGTTGTAGTAGATCGGGTGACCTTGCAAGGTCACCGGAGCGGCGTAGGTCTTGCTGTCCTTGGTGAAGGCCTCCCACCCGGCCAGCCGCTTCTTGTCATCACGGACGTACTCGTCCAACGGCAGAAGGGAGTCCGCGCGGTCACGGATCTGCCCGCCGCCGTTGAAGAGCATGACGTCCGGCCCCTTGCCGGCTTGGATGGCGGCCCCGAGCAGGGTGTAGTACTGCTCGAACGGCTGCGCGACGAACTCGACCGTCACGCCGGGATGTTGCTGGGCGAAGTCGGCCTTGGCCTTCTCGACGTATGAGGACGCCGTGGCGTCGCCGGACTTCCAGTCCCAGACGACGAGCTTGCCCTTCGAACCACCGGACGCCGCATCCGGGTCGGAGGCGCTTCCGCAGCCGGCTAAGGCAACGAGCCCGGCAACCAGGGTCGCCGACCACAGTGTTCGCTGCTTCATTGCTGCCCCACTCTCCTTGGGTGGCCGGCTGTCCGGCAATTGAGGTTGAGGAGGAACGCAACTCGTATGACGTATGTAACTCGTATGACGTATGATGTCAACAGGGATGCCGTATAGTAGGTGAGCATCCGTGGTACGGCACGGGTCCCGGGGGGTGTCATGACGGCAGTACCGCAGTCATCCGCAGAGGCCTCCGAGGCCCCCGCCTGGAGCCGGCGCCCGGCGAACCTCGCTGCCGCGGTCACGGCTGAGCTGGTGGAGCGGATCGTCCGTGGAGTCCATCCGTCCGGTTCGCCGCTACCCCCCGAGCCCGTGCTCTGCGAGACCTTCTCGGTCAGCCGCACCGTGGTCCGCGAGGCGGTGAAGGTACTTCAGGAGAAGGGGCTGGTGCAGGTCCGCCAGGGCGCCGGCACGATGGTTACCCCGCCGGCGATGTGGAACATGCTCGACGAGCTGGTCCTCGGCGCGACCATCGCCGAGGACGAGAGCCTGGCCATCCTCGATCACCTCGTCGCGACCCGCCGCGTACTGGAGTCCGACATGGCCAACGTCGCCGCCCGCCTGGCGAACGCCGAGGTGATCGACCAGCTACGCGCTCTGGTGGAGCGGATGGATGAGCTCGTCGACGACCCCGCTTCGTACCAGGAAGAGGACCGGGCGTTCCACGACACCGTCATGCAGGCGTCGGGGAACCGCATCGGCCGTGCCGTGGTCCGTTCGCTGGAGCGCCAGGTCATCAACTCTGCCCGCTACATGGGCCGCACCGGCCGCGCCTTCTGCGTCGCGTCCAACCACGGCCATCGACGCATCTACGAGCGGATCGCGGCGCACGACCCCAAGGGCGCGGCCGAGGCGATGTTCACCCACATCACCGAGGCGTGGGTGGTGCGCCGCAGCAGGCCGGGCGAGCCGAACCGGCTGCGGCGTTAGAGGCGACTGACGGCTCCTGCCGCGGGCGACGGTCCTGCAGCTCGACGTTCGGGACGCCGGCCGGCGATCCCGTCGGCGGGTTCGGCAGGGCAGGAGCAAGCTGGTGGGCGAAGATTCGGCTGTGCTGTTCCGGCCGCTCTGTGGCCCCAACCGGCCACGTCGGAGCGGTTGAGGACGTTGGCCGAAGAGGTGGTCCATCGCCTGCACGGCCCCGTCGCGGTAGCGGACGTCCCCGGTCAGGCCGAACGCCGTCGCGAGCACGATCGCGTTGTGGACGACGACGCTGCTGGTACTGCCGGCGACTTCGGCTGTCCGGGCCTTGGCACACCCCTCTGAACGACCGGAACGAGCCAGAGCCACCGGCATTGCGTCCAGGGACTCGCGCGACGAGTGAGAGACGAGGGAGAGGGGCCGGAAGAGGCCGGCGGCGGCGTGCCGCATTCAGCACGTGTCCACAGATCCACCGAGGCGCGGTGGGGCCCGCACCCACTCGGGCCCCACCGCTGGCATCCGCTCCTGCCCCGAAGGAGCGGACAGGCGTTGATTCCGCTATCGCAGTGCCCACTGCTGGTTGGTGCCGCTGTGGCAGGACCAGAGGGTGATCCTGGTGCCGTTGGCGGTGCCGGCGGCGTTGGCGTCGAGGCACAGTCCGGACTGGACGCCGGTGATGGTGCCGTTGGGGTTGACGTTCCACTGTTGGTTGTTCTGGCCGTTGCAGTCCCAGATGACGACCGGGGTACCGTTGGTGGTGCCGCGTCCGCTGGCGTCGAGGCACTTGTCGCCGGAGACGGTCAGTTGTTTGCCGGCGGTGTAGGTCCAGGTCTGGCCGGCTGCGCCGGTGCAGTCCTGGAGTTGGGTCTGGGTGCCGTTGGTGGTGCCGGCACCGGGGACGGTCAGGCAGCGGCCGGACTGCGCGCCCACGATCTGCTGAGCCGTTGTCGGCGGTGGGGTGTCCTTCGGTCCGGCGGACGCCATCACGTCCTGGGCACCGGAAGGCCAGTTGCCGTTGGTGACCGTGGCATTGCCGGAGACCACGTTGCCGCGGTCCCCGTTGGTCACGTTGGTGCTGCCGTTGGTCGACCAGTTGTTGGTGACGGTCCAGTTCCCCATGTTCTCGCCACCCCAGTAGTTGGCCGTCGCCCACGTACCGGTGTTCGAGAAGACATTGTTGGTGACCGTGTAGTACTTCGAGCCCTCGTCGAAGTACGTCCCGAAGTATCCGTTGGTCCGCAGGCAGTAGTTCCGGCTGATCTGCGCGCTCGGGTTCCATCCGAGCGTGTAGATGCAGCCACCGTCGTTCATCTGCTGCATGACATCGTGGATGTAGTTGCCGATGAGCCGGTTGTTGGACGCGGTGGTCGGCGTCGTGTAGCGCGGCTGGTAGTTGTACAGGCCGCGGTTGGCGTAGTGGCTGCTGCCGCCCGCGTCGTTGGCGCCCCAGCCGAACCCGATCGACATGCCGGAGTACGGCATGTTGTAGACCTCGTTCTGGGCGACGGTGCTGTTGGTGACGTACGTGGTCAGGACAGAGACGATGCCCCGGTAGTCAGCCCCGAGGTCGTGGATGCGGTTGTTGCTGATCGTGATGTCCCTGTTGACCATGCGCTGGTCGCTGGGGTGGTGGGCGTCGGCGCGCACGCCGCCAACGAGGATGCCACCGGCTGAGCTCCGGGCGATCTCCGACCGGGTCACCGTGATGTTGGCGGCGCCCAGGCCGACGCCGCTGGCGTGCGCGTTGGCGTCGTTGCCGATACCGATGGCCGTCTGGCCCATGTTGACGAACCGGGAGTCGCTGAGGGTGATGGTGTTGGCGGCGGAGATCTGCACGGCGGACGGCATCTGCAGCCAGTGTGGCCGGGCGGCCTCGAACTGCGTGCAGCCGTTGTGGCAGGAGTCGAAGCTCGGCCAGTTCCAGTTGCCGGCGATGTACGCGCCGGTCTGCTGGTCTACGTAACCCTGGTTGCTGCTGGGGCCCAGCCAGCTCGTACCGGTGAAGGTGATCCCGCTGAACGTGATGTGGTGCGCCGGCTCGCTGTACGTGCCCCCGAGGTTCACCAGCGACTGCAGCGTCGGCAGTTCCACGCTGACGTTGCTCATGTTCTGCCCGGCCAGGGGGATGTAGTACAAGGCTCGGGCCGTGGGGTTGAGGTACCACTCGCCGGGCGAGTCCAGGAACTCGTACGCGTTGGTCAGGTAGAACGGACCGGCCCGGTGTGGCCGCATGAGGGTGTCATAGCCGAAGTTGTTGTTGTTCCACGCCGGCTGCTGCATCGTGATGAAGTTCCCACTGATGCTCTGCACCGGCGAGTACCGGTCGGTGAAGGAGTTGACGCTCTCCACCTCGACCCGACTCTGGTTGGCCAGGTTGTTCAGATAGCTCAGCGCACCGTTGGAGAACCTCATGCCGGCGCTGGAGGCCGTGAAATCGGCCCTGTTCACCTGTGTGCGTGCCCGGGTGGCGACGGCGCCGTCGACATAGAGCTGCCGGGCGTCGAGACCGGCGGGCACGTCGGCCCGCCAGATGTTCCTGGCCGCGTCGGCCACCGACCAGCCCGTGACCGCCCGGGCGCCGGTGATCACCGGACGCGCCGACGGGGCGGCCTGCCACACGACCGTGTGACCGCCTGAGCCGGAGTCCTCCGCCGTCAGCCGCAAGGGTCGGTCCAGCCGGTACACACCGTCGGCCAACTGGACCACGATGTCGTCCGACATGGCGTCATTGAGCGATCGCACCGCCGCCTGCGCGGCTGTCAGTGAGCACGGCTGCGCGCTGGAACAGTCGGTGCCGGTGCCGGACGGCGAGACGTGCACAGTGAGGGGAGCTGCGGATGCGGGCGCGGGGAACGCCATCACGGCGGTCGCGGTTAAACCGACTGTGGCGGCTCCGGCCAGAAGCCGCCTTCGTATCCAACTGAGAGTGGTGAACACGCTTTCTCCTTATGGCGGTTCCCGGGCGGAAGGGATGACGGCGCGACCGGGCTACTCGGCGTGGGGGGATGAGGACTCGCGGAGGGGACACGATGTACGGGCGTGGGCGTGGGCGTGGGCGTTGCGCTTCGCTCGGTGCCGACCGCCGTACTGTCGGCGAGTTGCACGGCGGTCGGTGCACGGACCGGTCGGACCGTAGGGCGGTTCCCCGTGGGCCAATTGACATGAAGTACGACGTCGTTCGGAAACCAAAGCGACCCCTTTCACCCGGTCGAGGGAGCGTTTTCCAGTCCGCGGAGGACGGTTCGGAGGTAGGACAGCCCGTCACGGGCGAGGGTGTCCTGCGACGAGGCAAGCGGCCGCCAGATCGAGGCCGCGGTGGCGATCGCCTCGTTCTGCGCGGTGAACGACTCGATGCACACCGCGCCGCCGTAGCCGGTCGTGGCCAGGCCGGCGAGGAAGCGTGGCCAGTCGAAGTGGTCGGCGCCCGGGGCGCCGCGGTCGGTGCCGCTGACCTGGACGTGCTTGATGTGCGGACCAGCCGTGACGAGCGCCTCGTAGGGGTCGGCCTCCTCGATGTTCATGTGATAGGTGTCGATCATGAGACCGACGTTCGCGGGCAGGCCGTCGATCAGCTCCACCGCCTGCTCGACCGTGTTGACGACGCTCGTCTCATAGCGGTTGAGGGCCTCCACGCCGATGCTCACGCCCCGCTCCCCCGCGTAGTCGGCCACTGGCCGCAGGGCGCGGCGGACGTCCGCGTAGCAGGCCGCGCGCCCCACCGGTGACATGCGCCAGGTCCGCCCCACCGCGGCGTAGACCGGGCCGCCGACGCAGGGCGCGCCGACGGCCACCGCACTGTCCACACACGTCTTCAGGTACGCCACGGTGGAGGCGACGACCTCCGGCGGGGCATTCACGAGGTCACGTCCGGGCGAGGTGACCGCACAGACGCCGACCGCGCGCAGGTCGTACGCCGCCAGCAGGTCCCGGGTGCGGGCCGGGTCCCAGTCGCCGGGTTGCTCGATCGGCAGCTCGACCGCGTCGAAACCGAACGCGGCGATCCGCGGCACCAGCTCGGCCATGGCCTCGTCGTCGACCGGCGAGGCCCAGACCCACGGGTTGACACCGATGGTGTACACCGGACTACTTCCAGCGCCGCGGGTAACCGGGCAGGTCGGTGCAGCCGCACATCGCGTAGTGCAGCGGCGGCATGGCGGGGTCGACGTACTCGTCAAGGTTGTCCTGGGTGATGGTCGGCTGTGGCAGCTTCCACGGGTTCGGCACCTGCTCGCCGTCGAGGATCTTCAGCGCGGCGATGATCGGGGTGCGCCACTGGTAGGTCGGGTAGGTCGGGGCGATCGCCGTGAGCTTCTTGTCCTTCCACAGCTTCAGGAAATCGAGCTGGTCCTCGCCGTTGATCGGCGGCACGGGCTTGCCGGCGTCCTCGAACGCCTCGACCGCCGCGCCCGCGACCGCCCCGGCGTCCATCCAGACGCCGTCGATCGTGCCGTACCGCTGGATGTAGTCGTTGACGATCTTCTTCGTCCTGGCCGGGTCGCCGTCGGTGAACTCGACGCCGACGACGTCGACGCCCGCCTTGTCGAAGGCGACCTTCGCCGCGGACCAACGGGTCTCCAGCACGTCGACGCCGGGCAGGATGCGCAGCGCGAGCACCTTGCCACCGCGCTTCATCTTCTGGGTGACGAACTCCGCCGCGACGTGGCCGAATCCGTAGCCGCCGATCGGGTTGATGAACGTCACCGGGCAGGTCGTGTCGACGCCGCGGTCGAAGACGATGACCGGCAGGCCCTTCTGGCAGGCGGCCTCCACGGCCGGGGTGAGCGTCGCGGTGGTGTTCGGCGAGACGATGAGCGCGTGGCAGCCCTTGCCGAGCAGGTCGTTGATGTCGGCGATCTGCTTCTGGTCCTTGCCTTCGGCATCGACGTGGACGAACTTGGAGATCCGGCCGCGGTGCGTGTCGACCTCGGCCTGCATGGTCTTGAAACCGACCTGGCGCCAGGGGTTGTTCAGCCCCGCGTTGGAGAAGCAGATCTTGTACGGTCCGGGCTTCGTGAACTTCGCGGTCTCCACCATCGCCGGGTTGAGTGCCTGCTCCCAGGGCTTGCCGGCCGGCCCGGTGGGCGCGGCGTCCAGGAGCGCGAGTTGCTTGTCGTAGTCGGCCCGCACGAAGAACTTCGACTGCTCCCCGGTGCCCGACCCGGTGCCCGCGGAGGGCGAACTCGATGCGCCGGTGGTGGGCTCGTCGGTGGCGCAGCCGGCCAGCACCAGTAAGGTGCTCACGGCCAGCACCGTCATGGAATGCCTCACTGAAGCCCCTTTATCTGGACGGGAAACGGAAGGACGCCGCCGCCACGGCGAACAGAATGATCGCGCCCTGGACGGTCGGTTTGAGGGCGCCGGAGACGCCGTAGAAGTTCATGAGCGTGAAGAGCGTCTCCAGGGTCAGCGCGCCCAGCATCGCGCCGACGACCGAACCGCGGCCCCCGCCCAGAGCGACACCGCCGAGGACCGCCGCGGTGATCGCGCCGAACTCAAGGCCGGCACCGGCCTGGAACGACACTCCGCTGTACCCGCCGATAAGGATCGCCGCGAGCGTGGCGGCGAGTCCGCTGAGGACGAACGCCATGGTCTTGGCGCGCCACACGCGCACGCCGCTCAGCTCGGCGGTCCGCGGGTTGCCGCCGACGGCGACCAGGGTGCGGCCGAAGTCCGAACGCGTCAGCACCAGCGCCAGAGCGGCCGCCGCCAGCAGGATGACCAGGGCGTACGGTATCCGTCCCAACGCGGGCACGTCCTCGAACCCCGACCGGCCGAGCCGGCGGAACTCCTCGGAGAGGCCGCCCTTCGGGGCACCGTCGGACCACAGGTACACGGCACCGACGAGGATCAGGAACATCCCGAGGGTCGTGATGAACGACGGCACCCGCAGCCGCGTGGTGACGAGGCCGTTGACGAGGCCGACGGCGATGCCGAACGCGAGCAGGAGCACGACGACGGGCCAGCCGGCCGACGGATCGCTGTCGATCAGCCGGGCGGCGATGACCACCTGCGCGGTGACCAGAGAGCCGACGGACAGGTCCAACTCGCCGGAGACGATCACGAAGTACTGGCCGGCGGCGAGCAGGACGATCGGCGCGGAGCGGCCGAGGAACGACATCAGCGACGGCGGCGAGAGGAAGTCCGGTTGGCGGGCGGTCAGCAGGACCAGCAACACCGCCAGGATCACGATGATCGGTGCGAGACTGCCGGAGCGGAAATCAAGGAGCCGCAGTGGGCGCGCGATCTGCATGCTATGACGCCTTTCGCATCGCCCGGCGGGCGTAGACGGCGACCGCCGCGATGATGATCACGCCACGGATCACCTGCTTGAAGAACGCGTCGACCTCGAGCTGGTTGAAGATGGCGTCGATGCTCGCGAGCAGCAGTACGCCGCCGACCGTGCCGACAACGCCGCCGCGCCCGCCGGCCAGGGCGGTGCCGCCGAGCACCACCGCGGCGATCGACTCCAGGTCGTACAGTCCCTCGGTGCCCACCCTTGGTGCGCCGGCGCCGAGCCGACTGGCGAGGTAGACCCCGGCGAGGCCGGCGCAGAGGGCGCACAGCACATGGGCGGTGACGAGGACCCGGCTGTTGCGCACGCCGGAGAGCCGGGCGACCTCCGGGTCACCGCCCACGGCGATCAGGTGGTGGCCGAAGCGGGTACGCGCCAGCACGAACCAGGCCGCGGCGGCGACGGCGAGCAGCAGCAGGAACGACAGCGGCACCGGGCCGATGCGCTGATACCCCAGGCCCTGCACCAGGGCGGGTGCGGTCTTGCCGGCCGGGCCGTCGTATCCGTTGTCGAGGTATCCCTTCAGCAACAGTCCGACGCCGACGGTCGCGATGAAGGGGTTGATCCGCGCCGTGGTGACGAGCAGTCCGTTGACGAGGCCGATCGCGCTGCTGACGGCGAGCGTCAGGCTGATCGCCGGCAGCAGCGCACCGTCGTCACCGGCCATGGTCTCGGCGGCGACGAGGGTGCTCAGGCTGACCACGTACGCCACGGACAGGTCCAGCGAGCCCCCGACGATGACCAGCGTCTGGCCGACCGCGACGAGGCCCAGACCGGCGGCGACGTGCAGCAGACTCACCGTCGTCGGCAGGCTGAACAGTCGGCCGCCATCGACCGTGACGATGAGCCAACCGATCGCCAGGGTGAGGACCAGGGCGACGAACACGCCGGGCGGGGTCCGCCGGGCCGACAGGGACAGCGCGCCGCTCATCCGGCCGCCTCCCGCACGGTGCCGACCGCCAGGGCGACGACATCCTCCTCTGTCGCGCCGGCGGGTAGCTCGCCGGCGATCCGGCCGTCGCGCATGACGATGATCCGGTCGCTCATGCCGAGCAGCTCGGGCAGCTCGGACGAGACCATCAGCACGGCGGCGCCGTCGCGGGCCAGCCGGCGGACGAGATCGTGGATCGCCGACTTGGCGCCCACGTCGATGCCCCGGGTCGGCTCGTCGAAGAGCAGGATCCTCGGGGCGAGTGCGAGCCACCTGGCCAGCACGACCTTCTGCTGGTTGCCCCCGGACAGGAAGCGGATCTCCTGGTCCTCCCCTGCGGCGCGGAGCTCGACGGCCGCGAGCAGTTCCCGGACCCGCGCGGTCCGGGCACCGCGGTCGACCCAGCCCGGGCGGACGGCGCGGCCGGCCAACAGCGCGTTGTCGAGCACCGACTGCTCGGCGACGATCCCCTCGCCCTTGCGGTCCTCGGAGACGTAGGCGATACCTGCCCGCATCGCGGCGCGGGGCGAGCGCAGCCGGACCGGCGCTTCGTCGACGGTCACCTGGCCGGTGCCGAACGGTGCGGCGCCGAACAGTGCGCGGGCCAACGCCGACCGGCCGGAGCCCTGCAGGCCGCCGACGCCGAGCACCTCGCCGGCGCGCAGCCGTAGGTCGATGTCGCGCAGCTTCCGGTTGCCTCCGCCCCGGACGGTCAGCCGCACCGGGCCCAACTCCTGCGGCTTGGCCGGGTCGGGGTAGTAGCTGGACAGCTCGCGGCCGACCATGTGGCGCACCAGCTGATCGGCGCTGGTGTCCGCGGTGTCCAAGGTGGCCACCGCCCGGCCGTCCTTGAGCACGGTGATCCGGCCGGACAGGTCGAAGACCTCCTTGAGGCGGTGCGAGACGTACAGCACGCCTATCCCGTGCTCCTGCAGCCGCCGTACGAGCGCGTAGAGCTGGTCGACCTCGTGGTCGGCGAGAGCCGCAGTGGGCTCGTCCATGATGAGCAGCCGCGCGTCGAGGGCGAGCGCCTTGACGATCTCGACCACCTGTTGTTGCGCCACGCCGAGTCGTCCCACGCGTGTGTCGGGCGCTAACGAGCCCTCTCCGATGGAGGCGAGGAGCCCCGCGGTGTGGCTGAGCATCGCCCTGCGGTCGACGAGCCCGCGGCGTAGGGGCTCGCGGCCCAGAAAGACGTTCTCCGCGACGGTGCGCTCGGGCAGCAGGGTCAGCTCCTGGTAGACGATGCCGATACCGGCCTGTCGGGCCTCCCGCGGGCTGCGGAACGTCCGCGGTGTGCCGGCGAACTCAACCGTTCCCTCGTCGGGCTGGTGGACGCCGGACACCACCTTCATGAGCGTGGACTTGCCGGCGCCGTTCTCGCCGACGACCGCGTGCACCTCGCCCGGCCGGACCTGGAGGTCGACGCCGTCGAGCACCCGCACGCCGAGGAACGACTTGCCGATGCCTCGCAGAGCGAGCAGCGGCGACGGCAGCAGGCCAGACATCGTGGGACCCTCTACATTCGCGTCGTCAGCAGGATTGAGTCACCGATAGCTGAATCGTTCGGGTACGGCCGGCATGGAATGGCAGTTCCCGCCCGCGAGCTGTCGTCGAATAGCCGCGAACTTTCGCCGGACGTGATGGCGTGCGGCCCCGAGGGTAAATGCCTCGATGAGCGCCTGGCAATACCATCGGACATCACAGGAGGACGTTCGCGGTTCGAACTGCGCCATATGGATCGGTGATCAGTCGACAGCGATTGATACGCCAAAATCTGTTATCGAATCGGCCCGTCCACAGTCGCGTGCCGAACCACGATGACTGGTGCACGAAATGTGTTATGGAATCGGCCCGACGACAGTCGCGCGCGCCGAACCACGAAGATTGATGCGCAAAATGTGTTATCGAATCGGCCCGCACCCGAGCCATATTGACTGTTGCGATACGCCGCTGCATGCTGGCCGGCAGACCACGGGAGACGGTCGCATCCGGTGTGACGCCCCCTCTCTTCCGTAGGGACTTGACTGCCCGTCACGGCGGACGGGATGACGAGTTGACGGCACACGCGTGCCTACGACGCGCCAGGCACTCCGGCCGATCGGAGGTGCGGCCGACGCGTGCCCGTGGTCATTCCACCGTTGCTCCGCCGAAAGAGGAGACGGCATGCGTCGCATCATATTTGTCTTCGGGGCGATCGCGAGCGTGCTCCTGTCGCTCGTCATCGCCCAACCGGCGTCAGCGGCGCCGGCCTTCCGAGCCCTGGTCTTCACGAAGACGGCCGGCTACCGGCACGATTCGATCCCTGCCGGCCTCACGATGTTTCGGGAGCAGGCGGCGGCCAACAACTTCGAGTTGGTCCATAGCGAAGACTCGAGCGTTTTCACCCCGGCGAACCTCGCCACCTTCGACGTGCTCATCATGTTCCAGACCTCGGGAATGGTGTGGACCACGGCGGCCCAACGTCAGGCGTTGGAGGGCTACCTCGCCGGCGGCAAGGGCATCGTCGCGATCCACAACGCCACCGACATGGGCATCGAGAACGAGTACCCGTGGTGGGACCAGACCATCAACGGCGGCGCACACATGCCGGAGCACTCCCCCGGCGTGCTGTCCGGCACCGCCGTCGTCGCGGACAAGAAGCACCCGTCGACGGCCGGCCTGCCGGACCGTTGGAACCGCAGCGAGGAGTGGTACAACTTCGACCGCAACCCCCGCGGCGACGTCCATGTCCTGGTCACCGCGGACGAGCGCACGTACAACCCGGGCTCCCGCGCCATGGGGCCGGACCACCCCATCTCCTGGTGCCGCAACACCGGCGGCGGCCGCGTGTGGGCCACCGCCATGGGGCACACCAGCGCGGCCTACGGCGAGACCCATTTCCGCAACCACGTCCTCGGGGGCGTCAAGTGGGCCGCCGGCAAGGAGCCCGGCGACTGCGGCGGCACCGTGTGGAGCAACTTCGAGAAGCGCACCCTCGACGACAACACCGCAGACCCGATGGCCCTCGCGGTCGCCCCGGACGGGCGGGTGCTCTACGTCCAGCGGTCCGGGCAGCTGAAGATCTTCAAACCGACCACGAACCGCACCGTGACAGCCGGCGCGCTCAACGTCTACACCGGCGGCGAGGACGGCCTCACCGGACTGGCGCTCGACCCCGGCTTCGCCGACAACGGCTATGTGTACCTGTATCACTCCCCGGCCGGTGTCCCGAACGACATCAACCGGGTCTCCCGGTTTACGCTCACCGGCGACACCCTGAACATGTCGAGCCAGGTGACGATCATCGACATCCCCGCGACCCGGGACCGCACGTTCGCCGAACCCGGGCACACGGGCGGGTACATCGAGTTCGGCCCCGACAAGAACCTCTACATCGGCACCGGGGACGACGTCCCACCGAACCTCGACTCCAACTGGCAGGGCTACGCCCCGCTGGACTGGCGGTCGGGCAAGGCCAACCTCGACGCCGCCCGCACCGCCGGCAACACCAACGACCTGCGAGGCAAGCTCCTGCGCATCCGGCCGTCGGCCGACGGCGGCTACACCGTCCCGGCCGGCAACCTCTACCCGCAGGGCACGGCGCAGACCCGGCCGGAGATCTACGCGATGGGCTTCCGCAACCCGTTCCGCTTCTCGATCGACCCGGACAACGGGTGGGTCTACCTCGCCGACTACGGCCCGGACCGGAACCCGCCCGCGACCAACCGCGGCCCCGAAGGGCTCGTCGAGCTCAATGTCATCAAGGCCCCGGGCAACTACGGCTGGCCGTTCTGCCACGGCGACAACCAGGCCTACGCGCCCTACAACCCGAGCACCGGCGTCGTCGGCGCCAAGTTCAACTGCAACGCGCCGGTCAACAACTCGCCGAACAACACCGGTTTGACCAGCCTCAAGCCGATCGTCGCGCCGAACATGTGGTACGGCTACGGCGTCTCACCGAACTTCCCCGAACTCGGCTCCGGCGGCTCGGGGCCGATGGGCGGACCGGTCTACCGCTACGACGCCGCGAACCCGTCCGAGACAAAGTTCCCGCCCTACTACGACGGGGTCCACTTCTTCTACGAGTGGTCGCGCCACACCGTCAAGGAGGTCCACTTCGACTCCGCGACCGCGGTCACCCGGACCAACCCCTTCATGCCCGCCGCCAAGTTCCTCAAGCCGATGGACATGGAGTTCGGGCCCGACGGCTCGCTGTACCTGCTCGAATGGGGCAACAACTTCTCCGGTGGCAACAACGACTCGGGTCTCTACCGCATCGACTACAACCACGGCGGACGGTCGCCGATCGCCAAAGCCACCGGAACGCCCACCAATGGGGGCGCGCCACTGAACGTGCAGTTCAGCAGCGCGGGGTCCACGGACCCGGATCCCGGCAGCACGCTCAGCTACCACTGGACGTTCGGCGACGGCACCACGTCCACGGCGGCCAACCCGTCACACACCTACACCGCCAACGGCAACTACACCGCCCAGCTCAAGGTCACCGACAACACCGGCAAGACGGCCTTCGCCAACGTGCCGATCACCGTGGGCAACACCGCACCGATCGTCACCCTCACGATTCCGTCCAACGGCGGCATGCTGGACTTCGGCGACCGCGTCCCGTACAAGGTGTCCGTATCGGACCCCGGCGGCGCGCCCATCGACTGCGCCAAGGTGTTCGTCAACCCCGCCCTCGGCCACGACGACCACCAGCATGAGACCACGGACCATCCGGGGTGCTCGGGCACCATCGACACGACGCTGCTGGGCGGGCACCCCGACGGCGCCAACCTGTACTACGTCCTCAACGCCCGCTACACCGACGACGGCGGCCCCGGCGGTGCGAACCCGCTCACTGGCTACGCCCAAGCGATCCTCCAGCCCAAGCACAAGCAGGCCGAGTTCTACACGGACCAGTCGGGTGTGCAGATCGTCGAGCAGGCCGGCGCGGAGAGCGGCAAGCGGGTCGGCAACATCTCCGACGGCGACTGGATCGCGTTCAAACCGATGAGCCTGTCGGGCGTCACGAGCGTGCGCTACCGCCTGTCGTCGCCGAGCGGCGGCGGATCGATCGAACTGCGCGCCGACTCCCCGACCGGCACACTCCTGGCCACGACGCCGGTGCCCAGCACCGGCGGCTGGAACAACTACCAGTCCACGCCGGCGGTGAACACTGCCGATCTCGCCGGCTCGCACCCGCTCTACCTGGTGTTCAAGGGCACCTCGAACAACTGGTTCGACCTCGACTCGCTCACCTTCGGCGGCAACGGGGTCGGCGAACCGGGCAGCGGCGGCGGTGGCGGCGTGGCCGGTCGGACCTGGACGGTCGCAGCGCAGCACAGCGGCAAATTCGTGGACGTCAACGGCGCCTCGACCGCTGACGGCGCCCAGGTCGTCCAGTGGCCGGCCACCGGCGCCGACAACCAGAAGTGGCAGGCCGTCGACGCCGGTGGCGGCGCCGTCCACCTGAAGGCGGTGCACAGCGACAAGTGCCTCGCCGTCACAGGCGGGTCCACCGCCCAGGGCGCGTTCCTGCAGCAGTCCACCTGCAACAACGGCAACCCGCAGAAGTTCCTCGTCACACCGACCAGCACGGTGGGCGTGTACACGGTGAAAAGCCTCCCCAGTGGACTGTGCGTCGACGTCAACGGCGGCTCGACGGCCGACGGCGCACGACTCCTGCAATGGAGCTGCCACAGCGGCACCAACCAACAGTGGCGGTTCACCGCCGTATAGACCGTCCGGACGGGATGCCCGGCGCGGTTGCGCGCCGGGCATCCCTCCCTACGAACAGGTGAGGAACCGCCATGGTGTTTCGGATACTTCGGCCCCGCTGGTACGGACGGCTGTCCGCGCTGGGCACCGCCCTGGTGCTTGTCGGCGTCGGCGCCACCGCGGTGGCGGCACCGATCGAGCCCGGGCAGAGCGCCCCCATCGTGGGCGCGCAGTCCGGCCGCTGCCTGACCGTCCCCGGCGCCGGCACCACCAACGGCACCCAGACCCAACTCCAGGACTGCACCGGCGCGGCCGGCCAGACCTGGACCTACACCGCCGGCAAACAACTGACCGTCTCCGGCAACAAGTGCCTCGACGCCAGCGGACGCGGCACCACCAACGGCACCGCCGTCGTCATCTGGGACTGCAACGGCCAGAACAACCAACAGTGGAACGTCAACCCCAACGGCACCATCACCGGCGTCCAGTCCGGACTGTGCCTCGACGCCAACGCCGCCGGCACCGCCAACGGCACCAGGATCACCCTCTGGTCCTGCCACAGCGGCACCAACCAGCAGTGGAACTCGCCGACCCCGCCGGTGCCGGGCGGCGCGGGCACGTGCGACATCTACGCCTCGGGCGGCACCCCCTGCATCGCCGCCCACAGCACCGTACGAGCGCTCTACGGCACCTACAACGGCAACCTCTACCAGGTCCGGCGCTCGTCCGACAGTACGACCCGGAACATCGGCGTCCTGAGCGCGGGTGGCACCGCCGACGCGACGACGCAGGACTCGTTCTGCGCGGGGACCACCTGTGTCGTCACCGTCGTCTACGACCAGTCCGGCCGTGGGAACGACCTGTGGTACCAGGGATCGAGTGTGGTTCCCGGCTCCCCCCAGAGCCGCCCGGCGATCGCGACGTCGGAGTCGCTGGCGGTCGGCGGCAGCAAGGCCTACTCGCTCTATATCAACCCCGGCAACAGCTACTGGCGGGACGGCCACCTGACCGGCGTGCCGACCGGCAGCGCCCCCGAAGGCATGTACATGGTGACCAGCGGCACCCATGTCAACGGCGGCTGCTGCTTCGACTACGGCAACAGTGAGACGACCCGAGCGGCCGACGCGGCCGGGGCGATGGACGCGATCAATTTCAGCACCCAATGCTGGTTCGGCGGATGCGTCGGCAACGGCCCATGGGTCCAGGCCGACCTCGAATGGGGGCTCTACTCCGGTGGCAGCCAGACGTGGAACACGAACCAGCGGGCCTTCACCAGCAAGTTCGTGACGGCGATGTTGAAGAACAACGGGACGAGCCGTTTCGCGCTCAAGGGTGGCAACGGCCAGACCGGAAGCCTGACCACGCTCTGGGACGGCGCGCTTCCGCCCGGCTACAGCCCCATGAAGAAGCAGGGCGCCATCATCCTCGGCAGCGGTGGTGACTGCTGCAAGCCCGGCGGCGGCGCGAACCTCAGCGCCGGCACCTTCTACGAGGGCGCGATGGTGTCCGGATACCCGTCCGACGCCACCGAGATCGCGGTACAAGCCAACATCGTCGCCGCCGGCTACCGCTGAGTCGCCACATCCAGGGGGGGAGAAACGTGATGCGACAAGGCAACGTTCGTCACCTATGGCGCACGCCGATCGCCGTGGCCACCACGTTCTCACTCGCCGCGGCTGCGGCATCGCGCTGACGTCCGCCACCGCCGAGGCCCCCCTTCCTCGCCGCGAGCACCGGATGTGGCAAGCCCCCCACGCTGTCGAGTGAGGGGTCCGCGCTCGATTCGGAGCACCCGCAGGACGCGGAACCACATCCTGCGGGTGCCCGCGGACTACGACAACAACCGCCCGTACCGACTGGTCTTCGGTGGTACACGCGGAACATGTACCTCAGCGGCTTCCAGCGCGCGCAATCCTGACCCGCTGCCACCGTTCCTCACCACGCGGGCCGAACCGGCACTCGCCGCCGCGGCGGCCCTCCTTCAGGAGTGGGCGCACGCGCATGCGCCGGGCGTCCCGGCCTGCTGGTGAGCACGTACCCGGCCATGCCCGCACCGGAGCGCGGCACAGCCTGACGTCAGCCACATCCGGCCAGGGAACTCGGAAGGGCCCCCGCACAGTGGGTGGCGGGGGCCCTTCCAGCGTGCCGCGTCAGCTCAGGGCAGGGTCCACTTCTGGTTGGCTCCGCCGCGGCAGGACCACAGGTGCACGAGGGTGCCGTCCGAGGAGTTGGCACCCGACACGTCCAGGCACTTGCCCGACGGCGGGTTCCGCAGCGACCCGTCCGGGTTCGCCTGCCAGTTCTGGTTGGCGCCACCGTTGCAGGACCACAACTGGACCTTCGCCCCGTCCGCCGTGCCGTTGCCGCTGACATCCAGGCACTTGCCCAACGCCTTGACCGTCGACCCCGGCGCCACCGTCCACTTCTGCCCCGCCGAGCCCGTGCACGACGAGATCTGCACCGCCGTCCCATCCGCCGAGCTGCCGTTACGGACATCCAGACACTTGTTCGCGAGTCCGACGATCTGACCCGCTCCGGGTGTCGGGCCGCCGCCGGGATTGAAGGTGAACGCATCGATGTCGAAGAGGAACCCTGAGCCGCCGGCGAAGGTCAGGTAGAGCGTGGTGGTGCCGGCCGGTGCACCGGAGATCGAGCCGTTGACGGTGGTGAAGTTCGTCCACGAGCCGGTGACCGGGACGGTGCCGGAGCCGAGGACGGTGCCGGTCGGCGAGCCGGCCCGAACCTGCAACGTGCCGCCCGCGCCGGCTGACGACACCCGGGCGCTGAACGACGTGGCGTTGCTCAGCTTGTACGGCTCGAACGCGATCCAGTCGCCGTTCTCGATGTCACCGACGGACTTGCCGCCCTCGGCGGTCGACTTGTCGAGGGTGGCGATGCCGGACGACGTCTTGTAGTGCTCGGCCTGCCGGTGCTTCGGCTGCAGGATGTGCTGCTTGTGCGTGGTGAGCCCGGCGTTGTCGGTGTACTCGGCATCGAAGACCCCGAAGATGTTCGCCGCGTCGTCGTGCTCACCGTCGACCGGGATGGTGATCGTGCCGGAGCAACCGGTCTTCGAGGTGATCGGGTGGCCGTGGCTGTCGTGACCGACGATGTACGTCAGCTTGACCTTGGCGCAGTCGACCGTGCCGTCCTCCGGGTCCGTCACGGTGATACTGAAGGGCACGGTGTCGCCGAAGGCGAAGATCTCCCCCGCGGCGGGGCTGTTGATGGTCACGGTCGGCGCGGTGTTGCCGACGGTGATCCGCACGTCGGCGGTGCCGGTTGCACCCTGCGGGTCGTGCACGGTCAGCGTGGCCGTGTAGTCGCCGTTGGCGTTGTACGTCTTCGTCGGGTTGGCGACGGTGGAGGTGGTGCCGTCACCGAAGCTCCACGCATAGGTCAGTGCCCCACCGTCAGGGTCGGATGAGCCGGCCGAGGAGAATGTCACGGTCAACGGCGCCGAGCCGGAGGTCCGGTTGGCGCCGGCCATCGCCGTGGGCGCCCGGTTGCCGCCGCCGACGTAGTCGAAGCGGTAAAGGGCAGAGTATTGGTCGCCCTGGTACAGCCCGGCGCCGTAGTCCAGCACGTAGTAGGAGCCGTCCGGGCCGAACGCCGAGTCGATCACCTGCTTGCCATTCCAGGGGAAGCTGTCGATGGTCCCCGGGGAGCCGTCGGCGTTGAGGTGGATCGGCTTGATCCAGCCGCGGCCGAACTCCGTGGCGAAGAACTGCCCGTCGAACGACTGCGGGAACTTCGTGGGCGAGCTGACGTCGGGGTCATACCGGTACACCGGGCCCGCCATCGGCGACTCCGAGCCGCCGCCGAACGCCGGCGGGCTGCCGGCGTCGCCGCCGTAACGGATCCAGGCAGCCTTGGCGGGGGGCAGCGCGCTCAAGCCGGTATTGCGGAACGAGTTGTTCGTCGGCCCGCCCGAGCAGTTGTACTTCGCGCCTGCCGTGTTGGCAGCGAAGTCCCACTCGGCGTACGTCTCGGAGCTCGTGTTCGTGCCGGTGCAGTATGGCCAGCCATAGAAGCCCGGGCCCGTGACGCGGTTGAACTCGACCTGGCCCTGCGGCCCGCGCGCCGAGGTGGCGCCGGCATCGGGGCCGTAGTCGCCGACGTAGACGATGCCGGTGGCCTTGTCGACGCTCATCCGGAACGGGTTGCGGAGGCCCATCGCGTAGATCTCCGGCCGGGTCCTGGCCGTGCCGGGCGGGAACATGTTGCCTGCCGGGATCGAGTACGACCCGTTCTCGTTCACCTTGATTCGTAAGATCTTGCCGCGCAGGTCGTTGGTGTTGGCGGCGGTGCGCTGCGCGTCGAACGCCGGGTTGCGGTTGGACCGCTCGTCGAGTGGGGAATATCCGGCGGACTCGAACGGGTTGGTGTCGTCGCCTGTGGACAGGTACAGGTTGCCTGCCGCGTCGAAGTCGATGTCTCCGCCGGCGTGGCAGCAGATACCTCGGTCGGCCGCCACGTCGAGGATGTCCACTTTGCTGGACTGGTTGAGCGTGAAGTCGGCGTTGAGCGTGAACCGGGAAAGCCGGTTGACACCCTGCCACGCCGACCAGTTGCCGCCGGTGGTCGGTGCGTCGCCTCCTGGTGTGGACAGCGGCGGGGAGTAGTAGAGGTAGATGTGCCGGTTGGTGGCGAAACCCGGGTCGATGCCGATGCCCTGCAGGCCGTCCTCGTCGTGCACGTATACGGGGAGGTTGCCGATCACCTTGGTGGTGCCGTTGGCATCCGTGCGGCGCACGGTCCCGTTGCGAGCGGTATGCAGCACCGACCGGTCGGCGAGTACGGCCAGCGACATCGGCTCACCGACCTCCGCGACCCCGCGGGCCAGTTGGACCTGCTGGAAGTCGGCGGCGTTGATCGGGTGCGCCGAGGCCGGGGTCGCACTGGATAAGGTCGCGCTGAGAGCGGCCGCGACCAGGAGCAGAGCCGAACCGATGGCCGGCCAACGCGCGACTGTAGCCCTCCCGATTTTCATGAACATGACAATGCAATCCCCTTCCTGAACAGGTGGCTGCCAGGCCTGGGGCGCGCGCTGCCGCGCCGATGCCGTAGCGGAATGTCGCCGCTTCAGCCCGCTAGGTGTGCTTCAGCAGGCCACTACGCCGAGCGGGGGCAACGGCTCGGATACAGGAGAGGTCGACGGCTACCGCGCTGTCGGGTCACATCGACGACCGTGATGTTTCGCCGACAAGGCTAGGGACTTCAGCCCCATGTGTCCACACCTCCCTCCGGACCGGCCAGGCTTCTGGTCTGTTGTGGAGAAAGTTTCGCTTTGCGCTGATCAGCGATGCGCTGCCGCTGTACCGCCAGCAGACGAAGAATCTGTTGACGAACTTCCCTCCTTCAGTAGTCACGCATTGCGACCTCTGGGGAGTTCGGACGGCGCTGGGGAGCCCGTGCGGAGAAATCAGCTGCATAACCTGCACGAACCTGAAAGACACGGAAAGATGCGCCTGCGCAGTCAAGGCCCTACTCGTACGCATAGTCGCAGTTCAACGGCAGGGCCGCGACGCCGTCGTGCCCTCTCAGGCTAACCCCGCGGAACGGGACGTCTCACCCAAGGCTGACAGAGAGGGAGACGCTCCAGCAGGTAGCGGGAAAGGTTTTTGGGGCTCCTGGAACTGTGCCGTACGGGCAGGACAAGGTCGGGTGCCTGGTAGACCAGGCTGCGAAGGTCCCTCTCATAGATGCTGATACGGCCTGATCGGGGAGCCCGTACGAGCGTGATGACGGTCTCGTCGGGCAGGGCTATGCCAAGAAGGATCTGAGAGTATCCCTCTGCTTCGGGGATGACGTTCAGTTGTTGGGCGCCGAGCATGTAGTCGATCGCCTCGGTGACGAAGGACTTCCCGGTGTCCGATGCTCCGTAGACCACGGTCAGCCGGGGATCGAAGGTGACCTGCGCCGTCTCTCTTTCAGCACCGGCGAAGGTCAAATGCAGGAGCCTGAGGCTAGGCATTTTCGCTCCCTGGAAGTGGCAGATCGCCGCTGAACTCATGGGCCCAACGGCTGGTGATGGCCTGCGTCGCCTCGCGAACGTCCATGTGAGGGAGTCCGTGGGCTCCGATGATCCATTCCGCCCGGTGCTTGAGCTCGCCGGAATAGGGAGATTCGAGGATCTCCACAAAGCCCGGGCCGTCTTCAGTGGCGCGGTAGACCAAGCCGTCCTCGGTTGCCTGGACGTCGGCGAGTCCTGCGCGCAGCAGAACGATCATCCCCTGCTCGATGAGGTGCCGTTTCATCGCAAGCTCGCCCGGCCCAGCCGGCAGGGTTGGATGGAGGCTCGGCGGGCCGTTCAGCTCACTGCTGTGGAGCATGGCATGGTCCAGATACACCAACTGCGCAAGGTCCAAGGGCTCAGGGAACGACTCGGACAGCAGAACCAGGGCGCGCATGCCCACTTCCAGCGGGCTGTTGAGCGGGCTCACAGCTCCTCCTCCTGGAACCAGGTGAGCCTGTTCTCGTTGGCGAGCTGATGGCAGATGCCCTTTCGGTCATTGGACTTCATGCAGGAGAGGAGGACATTCGCACCAAGTTGCATGTCCCGCGCCGCATCGAGCACCGCGTTGAGCCTGTCGTAACCGGTGGTGAAGTCGCGTTCCTCGACCTCGACCACGCCCGTGTGGACATCGTCTTGCAACGACTCGTACGTGCCCACGGGCACGCTGTCCCGGGCGAAGACGCGGAGGGCGTCGGCGCAGTAGAAGGCCTCGCGCTGCCGCTGCAGATGCCGTCCCGCTTTGGGATGTGCACGCGCCTCGTCCGGGTAGTGGGTTGCGCAGCCCCACCTCTCGCCATAGACGTCCAGTAGCTTCTGGATGTAACGCGCCTCCCCTGTCGAATGTTCTGAGGGCGGTGCCGGAACGGCGGGCCGGTTCGGCAGAGGAGTGCCGAACCGCCTTACGTGGTAGGGGGTTGTGGCGTGCTGTTCAAGAATCCGGTCCAGGTTGGCGGCCTCGAAGCAGGAGAAGTCCGTCTTGTGGGCAAGTTGCAGTGCCCGGTGCAAAGTCGCTTCGTCATAGTCCGTCGTCAGCTTGTTACCCGGCTTGGCCACCGATTCGAAGAACGCGGCCTTGAGTTCGGCAGGCTTGGCCAGGAGTTGTTTGAGTGATCCACCGATCTTCGGTGCGACAAAGACGTAGCGCTCAGGGAGTACCCGGTACTCCTGTTCCGCGACAGCTACCAGGATCTTCAGCATCTCCGGATAAGCCGCAGATGGCACAAGTGCCTTGTCGTAATGCTTGCACTGGAAGCAGTGCCAGGGTCCATCGGTCTTCTTCGCCGTCAGGAAAGCCGCAATATCAGCGCCACGGTCATTTGATCCCCCCATCCCCACTACATCCACGTAACGCGCCTCCCTCAGCGCCTCCACCCACTCGTAGACAAACTCCTCCCAGTCGTCGGCTGAGTGGTGCACCAGAATCTGCTTGGGCGTGAGAACAGGAGGTGGTGCCATCAAGGGGGACACCACGGTCACTGGCACCTGCGAAGGCTTCGGAAGCTCAGTGAACAGCGGCTCAGCGTGATAGACGAACGAGTGCCGCGACGTGCTCAACTTTCCCCCCGGTTGTACACACTGCGAGCCCCTCAACACATGAGGAAGTCATACCACCGACTGGTGACACTCCGAAAGAACGCTTCTCCTTGTTCCTCCCAGCCACCAGACATCGGTGAAGGGCCATCACGCAGCAAGTCACGGCGACGTCGTGGTTTCGTTGACGTTGGCACTCACCGACCCACCCCCGGGGCGACCGGCGCCAGCCGAGACCGCCCCTCCACCATCACCGTGGCGTAAATCCGCAGGTCAGCGCCGTGAGGTCGACCAGCCATGTTTTGGGGCTCCTGCCCAGGACTCGAACCTGCGGCCAAGCCGCTGCGTGCGCACCGTCCCGCCGCCCGTTCCCGGAGCGGCGGGACCGATCGCCTGTTACGTAGGACTCGTCTTCCGTCGGCTCCACCGACGCGCGGTATCCGTCCCGTCGACCTTCGCGTGCCCCGCGAGAGGCTGACCGTCGGCGCTTCGACGGGGTCCTCAGTTTTCGCGTGTGACGAGCTGGGGACTCAAACCTGCGGCCAGTGCCGTGTACCGCGTCAGCCGGATAATGGCCACTGCTACTGCCTGCGGTAGCCCTTGTTCCCATGATCTGGACTCAGGGTCAAGAACCTGCGCAGGGTCTTTCCGACACGGTGCCGTGCGCGATCACCCTGTAGGTGGGGAACACGAAGCGCCGGATGATCTGGCCTCCCGCCCGACCAGCCACAGCCTCTTGCCTACCCCGTCCCGGCCGGCCGCCTACTGCGCGCAACGGCTGCGTACCGCTCCTCGCCCTCAGTCATGGGGACACCAGGACCAGGTCACATCCCGACACCACCCCGCCGACCTGCACAGACTCCTCCGGGATCGTTCAAGACCTCGATGCGTCGTCCACCCGGCCCGGGAGCCCTCACGGTCAAGGGGACATTTACCGGAGCCCAAAAGGGGGCCATCCGCACGACCCCACATGAACCGATGGGAGCACCCCGACCCCTTGACCAGAAAAACGGGGAGCACCAGGCCCTGGCCCTTGGGAGCAGCCGCAGCTCGACCCGATCGGGCGACCGACGATCAACCACCGATTGACCGCGACCGTAGCGCTTGGGAGCGATGGGAGCACGGGGAGCGAAAGAGCGCTCCCACACCGCGCCCGGGCACGCGAAAGGGGCCATCCGAAGATGGCCCCTCACCTGCGACAACGCAGAATTTCGCTGTCGGGACGACAGGATTTGAACCTGCGACCCCTTGACCCCCAGTCAAGTGCGCTACCAAGCTGCGCCACGTCCCGATGCGCAAGTCCGCCGGTTTCCCGGCTGAGCGCGCAAGAGAACGTTACCTCACTCCGAGCACCTTCAGAACGTCCGGCCCGCCAGTCACAGGCAGGGGACAATCGAAGGGTGGACACGACAGACCAAGCTGACCAGGCACGCAAGGCACATCGGGACCGCGACGCCGAGGGGCGTGCGCGTAATGCGCGACCCCGCGACGGGCTGGGGCGCCCGCTTCCGTACGGGATGCCCGGGGTGGAGCGGCAGCCCGAAGGGGTCGTGCGTACCCCCGCGGCGTCGCTGGCAGAGGCGCAGCGGCTGCTCGACGCCGGGATGCCCTTCCATGCGCACGAGGTGTTCGAGGACGCGTGGAAGTCCGGCCCCGAGGCCGAGCGTGAGCTGTGGCGCGGGCTCGCGCAGCTCGCCGTGGGGCTCACGCACGCCGCCCGTGCCAATACGGCGGGCGGCGCGCGGCTCCTGCGCAGGGGCGCGGACCGGATCGCCGACTTCCGTGACCCGCACGGCATCGATGTGGCCGGGCTGACGGCGTGGGCGCGGGAGCTCGCCTCCCGGGTCGAGGAGCAGACGGACCAGGATCAGCCCATCGACCCCGCCGCCGAGGCTCCCCCGCTGGCCTCAGTCCGTTAGCAGGACGACTTCGAGCGTACGGGGGCCGTGTACGCCCTCGACCCGGTCGAGCTCGATGTCGCTGGTCGCGGAAGGGCCCGAGATCCAGGTCAGCGGGCGGGTCGCGTCGACGCGCGACATCGCCTGCGGCACCGAGGCAACGACCTGCTCCGGAGCGCGTACGACACAGATGTGGTGGTCGGGTACGAGCGTGATGCGGCGGCGGCCCTGATCCGCGCTGCCGTCCAGGATGATCGTCCCGGTCTCCGCGATGGCCAGCGCGCATCCGGTGATGACGCTGTCGACCGCGTCGAGTTCGTGCGGCGTGGATTCCGCACGGTCGTCGACGCGCGTGATCTCCACGGCCGCGAGCCACGCCGGCGGCAGTCCGGGCGGCACCAGCACCGTGCTCGATCCGTGCTCGGTGAGCAGCCGCTTCAGCAGCGACGGCAGCCCCTCCGCGTCCGTACGGTGCACGATCGCCCGGTAGTCGGCGAGGTTCTCGTGCAGCAGGTCGAGGATCACGGCCGGGTCGTCGGGGGTGTGGCTGGCGAGGTAGTCGCGGGCGGCCTCAGGGACGTCCGGTGCGTCGGCGACCGCCGCTCTCACCCGGGCGAGGATCCGGTCACGGGACGTGCTGGGAGCGGTGCTCATGTGCGGTTCTTCTTCCACCAGTCACGGAAGGATTCGGCGGGCAGTTCCGGCAGTTCCCGGCTGTCGGTCCAGGCTCCGGCGCCCGGCAGCTTCTTCGGGTGCAGTTTGCGCGTCTTGGACGCGATCCGTGCCCCGGCGGCGAACGCGGCGGGATGGTCGAGGACCCAGCTTGCCGCCTTGATCGCGGCCTTTTCCAGCCGGTGCCCCTTGCCGCCCTGGTCGGCGACCTGTTCCCGCAGGTGCACCAACACCTCAGGGATGTCGATGGCCACCGGGCACACCTCGTAGCAGGCTCCGCACAGCGAGGAGGCGTACGGCAGGGAAGCGTCGATCTCGCTCTGGATGCCGCGCAGCTGCGGGCTGAGGATCGCGCCGATCGGACCGGGGTAGACCGAGCCGTACGCGTGCCCGCCGGCCCGCTCGTACACCGGGCACACATTCAGGCACGCCGAACAGCGGATGCAGCGCAGCGCCTGCCGCCCGACTTCGTCGGCGAGGGTGTCGGTGCGGCCGTTGTCGAGGAGGACCAGATGGAAGGCGCTCGGGCCGTCGCCGTCCGCCGTACCGGTCCAGGTGGAGGTGTACGGGTTCATGCGCTCGGCGGTCGATGAGCGCGGCAGCGTCTGGAGGAAGACCTCCAGGTCCCGCCACGTCGGCACGACCTTCTCGATGCCGACGACCGAGATCAGCGTCTCGGGCAGCGTCAGGCACATCCTGCCGTTGCCCTCCGACTCGAAGACCACGAGGGTGCCGGTCTCGGCGACCATGAAGTTGGCCCCTGAGATGGCGACCTTGGCCCGCAGGAACTTTTCCCGGAGGTGCATACGCGCCGCCTCCGCCAGCTCGATGGGGGCGTCGGTGAGGCCCTCGGGCGCGGCCCTGCCCCACTCCCCCATCTTCGCCTCGAAGATGTCGCGGATCTCGCCGCGGTTGCGGTGGATGGCGGGCACCAGGATGTGGCTGGGCCGGTCCTCGCCCAGCTGCACGATCAGCTCGGCGAGGTCGGTCTCGTACGCCGCGATGCCCTCGGCCTCCAGTGCTTCGTTGAGGCCGATCTCCTGCGTCGCCATCGACTTGACCTTGACGACTTCGGTCTCGCCGGTCGCCTTCACCAGGCCCGCGACGATCCGGTTGGCCTCCGCCGCGTCCGCCGCCCAGTGCACGGTGCCGCCCGCCGCGGTGACCGCGGCCTCCAGCTGCTCCAGGTAACGGTCGAGGTGGCGCAGCGTGTGGTCCTTGATCTGCTTGCCCGCCTCGCGCAGCTGCGCCCAGTCGGCCAGTTCCGCCACGGCCACGGCCCGCTTGTCGCGGATGGTGTGCGTGGCGTGCCGCAGATTGGCCCGCAGGGTCTGGTTCCCCAGCGCCTCTTTCGCGGCCTCGGGGAAGGACGGCATCCCCAGATACGTCCCGCTCATACGTGGGGCTCCTCTTCCGTACTCGCCAGGATCTCCGCTATGTGCAGGGAGCGCACGGGGGCGCCCTGCCTGCGGAGGATCCCGTCGATGTGCACCAGGCATGAATTGTCGGCCCCGCACAGAATGTCCGCGCCCGTGGACTTCGCGTTGCGGACCTTGTCCAGTCCCATGGCGGTGGAGACGTCGGCGTTCTTGAGGGCGAAGGTGCCGCCGAAGCCGCAGCACTCCTCGGCGCCGGGCAGTTCGCGCAGGTCCAGGCCCTTCACCGCTTCGAGGAGCTTCCGGGGCCGCTCTCCGAGGCCCAGTACCCGCAAGCCGTGGCACGAGGGGTGGTAGGTGACGGCGTGCGGGAAGTACGCGCCGACGTCCGTGACGCCGAGCACGTCCACCAGGAACTCGGTGAGTTCGTACGTACGGGAGGGAAGCTCGGTCTCGCCGAACTTCGGGTAGTTCTCCCGCACCATCGCCGCGCACGAGCCGGACGGGGTCACGACATAGTCGTACCCCTCGAAGGCGCGCGTCGTCCGGCGGACCAGCGGTTCGGTCTCGCGGCGGTAGCCGGTGTTGAACTGCGGCTGACCACAGCAGGTCTGCGCGGCCGGGAAGTCGACTTCGACTCCCAGCCGCTCAAGAAGTCTCACGGTCGCGATGCCCGTGGCCGGATAGACCGCGTCATTGACGCAGGTGACAAAGAGTGCGACACGCATGGTCGGAGGATATGCCGCGAGCGGCGGCCTCGGTAGATCCCCCGATCAACGTGACATGCGCCACCCCGCATACTCATACGGTGAAAAAGATCTATGTCATCGGCATCGGAGCGGGCGACCCCGACCAGTTGACGCTGCAGGCGGTCAAGGCGCTGAACAAGGCGGATGCGTTCTTCATCCTCGACAAGGGCGAGGAGAAGGCGGATCTGACGCGGCTGCGGCGCGACATCCTGGACGCGCATGTCACGGACCGCTCCTACCGCCTGGTAGAGGCGCGCGATCCGGCACGCGACCGCAAGACATCGGACTACTCCCCCGCGGTGGAGGACTGGCGCAGCCGCCGGGCAGATCTGTACGAGCGGTTCATCGCCGAGGAGCTGGGCGAGGACGAGTGCGGGGCGTTCCTGGTGTGGGGCGATCCGGCGCTGTACGACTCCACGCTCTCCATCCTGGACGAGGTCCTGGAACGGGGCACGGTCGCCTTCGGGCACGAAGTGGTGCCGGGCATCAGCAGTGTCTCCGCGCTGCTGGCGAAGCACCGCACGGGCCTCAACCGGGTGGCGCGGCCCGTGCAGATCACCACGGGCAGGCGGCTCGCCGAGGGGTGGCCGGAGGGCGTGGACGATGTGGTGGTGATGCTCGACGCCCGGCAGGCCTTCACGCACCATCTCGACCAGGACCTGTACATCTACTGGGGTGCGTACGTGGGCACCGAGGACGAGATCCTGGTCTCGGGGCGGCTGGCGGAGGTGGCGGACCGGATCGAGGAACTGCGGGCTCAGGCGCGCGCACGCAAGGGCTGGATCATGGACACCTATCTGCTGCGCCGCGGCTGAGGAGTTCGCGGCTGAGGAGTTCGAGTACGCCCGCCACATCCGGGGCGACCAGCACTCCTGGCGGCGGTGGCGGCCGTCGCACCACGACGACGGGCACGGCCAGCTCACGCGCCGCGGTGAGCTTGGCCGCGGTGGCGGGCCCGCCGCTGTCCTTGGTGACCAGGACGTCGATGCGGTGCGTACGGAGCAGCTCCCGCTCGCTCTCGACGGTGAAGGGCCCGCGGTCGAGCAGGACACGGGTGTGGCGGGGCAGCGGCGGCTCGGGAGGCTCCACCGACCGTACGAGAAAGTCCAGCTGGTCAAGGTCCGGGTCCGCGAAGGCGGCGAGGCCGAGGCGGCCGGTGGTGAGGAAGACCCGCCGCCCCAGCGCGGGCAGCCGCACGGCGGCGTCGGCGAGCGAGGCGGCCGACTGCCAGCGGTCGCCGGGACCGGCGCTCCAGCCGGGCCGCCGCAGCGCGCAGAGGGGGATGCCGGTGGCGGCAGCGGCGCGCTGCGCATGGGCGCTGATGGTGGCGGCGAAGGGGTGGGTGGCGTCGACGAGGGCGTCCACGCGGTGCTCCCGGAGCCAGGCGGCGAGCCCTTCGGCGCCGCCGAAACCTCCGATGCGTACGGCTCCGGGGGGCAGCCGGGGGTGCGCCACCCGCCCGGCGAGCGAGGTGGTCACCTGTCCGCCGCCGGGCCGCGCGGCGAGCTCGGCGAGCTCAGCGGCGAGGTGGCGGGCTTCGGCCGTGCCGCCGAGGACGAGGATGTGGGGGCGGGGGCGGGGGCGATGGTGGGTGCCGGGCATGGCGTCGAGGCTACGTCGCGTGCGGGCCCGTGTCGGGGGCGCTGCCCCCGAACCCGCCCCCTACGCCCTGGCGGGCGTGGGGGGACCCCCACCCGAAGGGCGGTACGGGGTCTGGGGCGAAGCCCCAGTTACGGGAAGGGGCGGGTAGGGGAACAAGCCCGCCGCAGGCGACACCCGCAACCCGCACCCCCACCCGCCCCACCAAGCTCACCACGCAAGGTGCAACGCCTCCGGCGAGCGGTGGATCAGAGTCGGCCGCATGACAACCGGCAGCGCGTCCTCGTCCAGCCGCAGCCCCGGCAGCCTGCGGACCAACAGCCGCAAGGTCAAGGACAGCTGCTCACGCGCCAGCTGTGAGCCCGGGCAGCCGTGCGCCCCGTGGCCGAACGCCACATGCTGCCGCGACACGGGCCGCATGATGTCGAAGACGTCCGGCCGGTCGTAGCGACTCTCGTCGCGGTTCGCCGATCCGTACGCCACGAACACGGTCGCCCCGGCAGGCAGTTTGGTGCCGGCGATGGTGACGGGCTGGGTGGTGGTGCGCCTGAAGCCCTGGACCGCGGTGTCGTACCGTGCCGCTTCCTCCACCGCCGCCGGTATCAGCTCCGGGTCGGCGCAGATCAGTTCCCACTGGCTCCGGTCGCGCAGCAGATGCAGCAGCGTCGTGCCGATGAGCGCCGTGGTCGTGAGATGCCCGGCGATCAGGAGGTTCTGGAGGCTCGACACGAGCTCGTGGCGCTGGTCCAGGGTGAGCTCATCGCTGCCGGGTGCGAGCGCGGTGACCAGCCCGGAGCAGAGGTCGTCGCGCGGGGTCGCCCGCCGGTCGCGTATGTACGCGTCGAGCAGCTTGTGCAGCGCGACGACGTCCTCGGCGGCGCGAACGTGTTCGTCCGGGTCCAGCGGCCGGAACAGCAGCTCTTCGGCACGATAGCCGCCGTACACCGCGGCCGGGACGTCCGCCGGGTCGAGGCCGAGCAGCCGCCCGATCACCTGGCCGGGTAACTGCCGTGCGTACGCCCCCATCAGTTCGACCCTGCCGTCCGGCGCGAAGCCGTCGATCAGCGCCTCGGCGCGCTCGGCGGCGTACGGCGTCAGCGCGGCGATCCGCGCGGCGGACAGGCCGCGGTTGAGCGGGGCGCGGTGGCGCTGGTGTGCGGGGCCGTCGCTGGAGACGACGGTGGGCCGCTTCCCGTAGCCCTTGGCCAGCACCTCCAGGGCGGCGGGCGAGGGCATGACATCGGGGAGCAGTGCGCGTACGGACGAGAACTCGTCGGCCCGGCGCAGCACTTCGCGTACGTCGGCGTCCCGCGCGACGAGCCAGGCGTTGAGCTCGGGGACGAAGGTCAGCCCCTCGGCCCGGCGCGCGCGGGCGTAGAGCGGGTAAGGGTCGCGTTGCAGCTTGTCGAGCCTGGTGTGCTCCTCTTTGGTCGCCACGCGGCGCCTCCGTCAGGGGTCGTCCGACAAAAGGTCCATACATTCATTCGCACGGACACATGTGCGGTCAAGGTGCCACGAGCACCGCCCCGGCGGGAAGAGTGAGGCCCACGAGACCGGCTCAGAACAGCAGCAGTTGCAGGCCGCCGAGCACGGTCGCCCCGATGACCAGCCTCTCGAAAAGCAGCTGGTCGATCCGGCCCGCGCACGCCTTGCCGATCAACGCGCCGGGCAGGACGAAGAGCACCAGCACGGCGTCCAGCAGCAGCGACTGCCGGTCGATCAGTCCGAGGCCGACGCTGAAGGGCACTTTCGACGTGTTCACTATCAGGAAGAACCATGCCGCGGTCCCCAGGAAGCCGAGCTTCCGGAAGCCGGTGGAGATCAGATAGAGGGACATGACGGGGCCGCCCGCGTTCGCGACCATCGTGGTGAAGCCGCCGAGGACGCCGTACGAACGCGCCTTCAGCCGACCGCCGCCGACGCCGCCTTCATCCCCCTGGTCTTGCGGCGCTGCGAGCGGCTCGGCCGCCCCCGGACGCCGGCCCCACATCGTGACCGCGGACATCAGCAGCAGAATCGCCCCGATCGACGTACGTACGGCGTCGTCATCGGCCCAGAGCATGAACACCGCGCCCACCAACACACCCGCGACCACCGCGGGAAACAGCCGCAGCAACGTCGGCCAGTGGGCGTGCCGCCGGTAGATGAGCACGGCGAACACATCCCCGACGATCAGGAGCGGCAGCAGCACCCCCGTCGACTCGCGGGCGGGCAGCACGGCCGCGAAGATCGCGAGGCTGACCGTGTTCGCGCCGCTCACGGCGGTCTTCGAGAAGCCGACGAGCGCGGCTGCCGCGGCGAGCGCGACCAGTTCCCAGTTGCTGATGATGTCCATGCCGAGGACAGATGCTATGCGCATGCGTCTACAGCGACGCGGGGAGGGCGCAAGGAATGCCCCTGATCGATACTCGATGTACGGGCCGCCGCACCGCGGCTAGCGTTCGGGTATGACCGACACCGATCTTCCCCCTCGCCTCACCCGCCTCACCTTCCACGGGCCCCTGTCCGAGGCCCGGGCGGCGCGCATCGTCGAGCGGCTCGCCCGGACCGGCCCTGCCACCGTCCTGGACATCGGCTGCGGCTGGGGCGAGCTGCTGCTACGTGTCCTGGACGCCGCACCCGGAGCCACCGGCATCGGTATCGACATCCGCGGCGACGACCTGGCCAGGGGCCGCGACAACGCCAAGGCCCGCGGGCTCGCCAACCGCGTCGAATTCGTGGAGGAGTCCGCCACCGCGGCCACTCGCGGGCCCGCCGACCTCGTTCTCTGCCTCGGCGCCAGCCATGCCCTCAGCGGCGACGCCGAGCCTCCCCACCACACCGTCGCCGCACTCCACGCGCTCCGCCGCCTGGTCTCCCCCGGCGGACGTGTCGTCCTGGGCGAAGGCTTCTGGCAGCGCACTCCCACGACCGCCGAACTCGCCGCCATGTGGCCGGACGCCTCCGCCGGCGAACACCTCTACCTCGACCAGCTGGTACAGGTGGCCGTCGACGCCGGATTCCGTCCCGTATGGACCGAGACGGCGGACATGGGCGAATGGGAGGAGTTCGAGTCCGGGTACCAGGCCGACACGGAGGAGTGGCTCGCCACCCATGGCGACCACCCCTTGGCCGCCGAGACACGCGAGCGTCTGGACGGGCACCGGTCGGCCTGGCTGAGCGGCTACCGCGGCGTTCTCGGGCTGGCGTACCTCACGCTCGTCCCCGTCGAGTAGGGAGCAGCCACGGCCCGGTGGGTTACATCACCACTCCGTCGATCTCGAAGGTCTGCACCGACGCGGCGGCGAAGGGCACGCTCAGCAGCTTGCCGTTCAGGTACCTGTCCGTCCGCGGGGTGTACAGGTCGCCGGAGCCGGAGGTGACGGTGTTCCAGCGCCGTACGACCCCGCCCGTGCCTCCGGTGACCTGGGCGAACCGGGACAGGTCGAAGGTCAGCGTCTGTGCGGCGCCGGTGTTGACGGCGACGATCACCAGCCGCCTCTGTGCCGCGTCGTAGGCCGCTGTCGCATACCCGACGCCGGTGTCCAGGATGGTCATCCCCGGCCGTATGTGGCGGCTGAACTGCGCCATCACGTAGTACTTGGTCTGGACTGCGCCCGCCTGGAGGGTGCTCCCGTTGTAAGCGATCATCGCCCAGCCCGCGGACGGGTCCATCACCTGCCAGTAGCACCACGCGGTGGGGTGCAGCCAGCGCATGTCCAGGCACAGGTTGGCGGCCATGGTGAGGCCGGTGCCGTCCGAGTCGCCGGTCTCGGAGTTCCACAGCTTCTTGCCGGCGGTGGTCACGACATCGGTGTACACGAGGTCGCGGCGGCCGGCGGAGCCCTGGTAGCCATGCACATTGACCTGTTTCACGAGCGCTTTCGTCGTGGAGCCGAACGCGTTCCAGGTGGTGCGGGCGAGGTCGTAACTGGTCTCGTCGGAGGCGGAGACCGCCGTGCCCGTCAGTCCCCGCTTGTCGAGTTCGCTACGCATATACGGCAGCACGGCCGCCTGCACGGAGGCGTCCATGTGGCAGCCCTCCTGCGTGCCGGTGGCCGTCCACCAGCTGGACGAGGGTTCGTTGAAGGGGTCGACGGTGGCGAAGTTCACGCCCCAGTTGTTCTTCGCGCGCAGGGCCACGGCGGCCAGATGCGAGGCGTGCTGGCGGTAGTTCCAGGACTGGAGGTTGTTGCCGCCGTTGGCCGCGCCGGACGGGTTGTGGTTGACGCACATCCACCACATCGGCGAGTTGGCGAACAGCTCGCTGACGGCGCCCCGTTGGGTCGCCTTGACCAGGGCCGCCCGCTGGGCGGCGTCGGCGTTCCAGTTCCAGGCCGAGGACGCGGGGTCCTCATTGTTCCAGTCCTGCCAGAAACCCTCGATCTGCTTGAAAGCGGGAATGTTGGGGGAAACGGCCATGCTCTGCCCATTGACCGTATTTTTACTGCACCCGCCCAGGTTGTACCGGACAATGTTCATACCCAGGCCCGGCAGCGTCCTTCCGTTGTAGGCGACGGACTTGGTGGTGAAGAAGATGTCGGCGAAGTCGTCGCGTGCGCCGAATACGTTGGCCCACCAGGCCAGGGAGGTGCCCCAGCCTTCCCAGCGCCCGTAGGTGGTACCGGGGTTGATCCCGATGGTCGCGTCGGCTCGGGCGATGCCCGTCGCCAGGGCGCCGCCGAACACCGTGCCACCCGCCGCGGTCAGCAGCGTTCTGCGCTTGATCATGAATTTTCTCCTGTCGCGTCCATGCCACAACTGCTTGCATAATCGGGGCGCGACAGAAGCTTGTCGAGAGGTATGACAGCGCTTTCCCCCTGTGAATCGACAAGCCTCGACAAGCATGCAGAAATCGCTCTTCGTTTGTGCGACAGGCCGAACCATTCGACCCGTCGAACGGATTCTGTGAGGACCCTCGCGTTACGTCGCCGAAATACGAACAACCTATTGACGCACGGGAATTGTGCGCATCACACTCGCGCTCGGACGACACTCAGCATTGGCATGAAAACAAACCCCCCTATCGCATCGCAGGAACGTTCCGAGGAGAGCCGCACGTGACCACCACACCGGACAGACCCACCACCGCCGCCGCCGCATCGCATCCCCTCGCGCCGTCCCGCCGCGGCGTGCTGCGGGCCATGGTCGCGCTGCCCACCACGGCGCTCGTCCTGGGCGGCGGACTGCCAGGACTGCCTGGACTGCCTGGACTGCCAAGCCTGCTCTCCACGGCCGCGGCAGCCGCGCCGCCCCGGGGCTCCGCCACCCGCTACACCATCGTGCCGTTCCTCAACAGCAACGACGGCACCGTCAACGTCTACCAGGCCGACGACGCCACCGATTTCCGGCTCCTCAAAGCAAGCGCCTACACCCCGCCCAGCAACCGGATCCGCGACGCCAGCATCATCCGCCACACCGATGGCTACTACTACATCACCTACACCACACACACCTGGCAGGACACCAGCACCACCATTGGCTTCGCCCGCAGCTCCGACCGGGCCAACTGGACGTTCCTGTACAACTACACGGTGCCCATCGCGAATCTCTCGCGCGCCTGGGCGCCCGAGTGGTTCATCGACAGCGACGGCAGCGTGAGCGTCATCGTGTCCTGCTCGACCACCAGCGACCAGTGGAACTTCACGCCGTACGTGCTGAGGGCCACCAACTCCGCGCTCACCGCCTGGTCCGCGCCCGTGGCCATGTCGGGCATCGGCAGCAACCACATCGACACCTTCGTCGTGAAGCTCGGCTCGACCTACCACGCCTTCACAAAGAACGAGACGACGAAGTACATCGAGTACGCCACCGCCACCAGCCTCACCGGCTCGTACACCATCCGGCGGACCGGCAACTGGGCGGGCTGGGGCTCCACTCGTGAGGGCGCGGCGCTGGTGCAGCTCGACAACGGCGGCTGGCGGATCTTCTTCGACGGCTACGGCGACGGCAGCTACTACTTCAGCGACAGCCACGACACCTTCGCCACCTGGACCGCCCCGAAGAAGCTGCCGGGCATCTCCGGTACCGCGCGCCACTTCACCGTACTGAAGGAGACGGTCTCCGGCGGCCCAACCCTCCCGACCAACGTCACCCGCTCCTTCCGGTCGGTCAACTACTCCACCCGCTACTGGCAGGAGCAGGCCTCCCTGCTCGACCTTCCGGTGGTGACCGCCTCCAGCAGCGCCGCCGTGAAGCAGGCGGCCACCTTCACCGTCGTCCCGGGTCTCGCCGACGCGAACGGCTACTCCTTCCGGAACGCGGCCGGGAGGTACCTGCGGCACTACGACTTCCGCGCCCGCTTCGACGCGAACGAAGGGACGTCGACGTTCGCCAGGGACGCGACGTTCATCGCCAGGGCCGGTACGGCGAGCGGCTCCGTCCGCCTGGAGTCGTACAACTACGGGGGCTACTACCTGCGCCACTACGGCAACCAGCTCCGCGTGGAACAGGGCGACGGCACGGACCTGTTCCGCCAGGACAGCTCCTTCGTCGCGGTCACGGCCTGGGCCTGACCACCGCCGCCTTGGCCTGATCCCCCGTCGGGGATCAGGCGGGCGTGCGCCTCAGCGGGCGGTGCAGGTGACGCTCGGTACGGTCGCGGGTCCCGTGCCCTGGAGGCCCAGGCTGGTGGTGGCGCCGCCGCCGACGGTGCCGTTGTAGCCGGCGTTGGTCACGGTGACGGCGGTTCCGCTGGTGGACAGCACACCGTTCCAAAGGTTGGCGATGCCCTGGCCGCCGGGCAGCGTCCACTTCAGGGTCCAGCCGCTGATCGGGGTGGCACGGTTGTTCTTGACGTCGATCTGGGCGGTGAACCCGTTCTGCCACTGGCTGCTGATGCGGTACGTGGCGGTGCAGTCGCCCGGCGGGTTGGGGTCCGTCGGACCGGGCCCGGCGGGACCGCCCAACGCCTCGGAAATGGCCCAGTACGCGGGCTTCTTGCCGAAGTTCTCGTCGTACGGGAGGGCGGCGCCCTGGCCGGGGAAGACGTCCGGAATCCAGGAGTAGCCGTCGCTGAAGTCCCAGACGGTAATGCCCCGGCAGCGGGTCACGGCCAGGCAGTTCTGGACAACGGCCTTGTAGTCGGCGGCCTGCTGGGTGTCCTTGGCCGCCGTACGGGGCAGGTCCATCCGGATGTCCAGCTCGGTGATGGTGACATCGATCCCGAGGTCGGCGAAGCGCTGGATGTTCTGCCGCATGGTGCTCGGCACCTGACCGAGGATCAGGTGTGCCTGCATGCCGACGCAGTCGATCGGAACACCCTGGGCCTGGAACGACTTCACCAGGTTGTAGACCGCGTCGCTCTTCGCGCCCAGCCCCTCGATGTTGTAGTCGTTGTAGCAGAGCTGGACGCCCGGGTCGGCGGCCCGGGCGGCCTTGAAGGCTTCGGCGAGGTAACTGTCGCCGATCTTCTGCTGGAAGACGCTCTGCCGGCGGCTGCCGTTCTCCTCGAACGCCTCGTTGACGACGTCCCACTGGGTCAGCCGGCCCTTGTAGTGGGTGGCTTCGTTGGTGATGTGGTTACGCATGACACCGAGCAGCTGATCGGCCGGTACGTTGTTGACCCAGCCGGGCAACTGGCTGTGCCAGACCAGCGTATGACCGCGCACCTGCTGGTTGTGGGCCTCGGCGGTGGCCACGGTGGCGTCGGCCGCCACATAGTCGAACTGGCCCTGCGAGGGCTCGGTGTACATCCACTTCATCCGGTTGCCGGGGGTGATCTGGTTGAACTCGGAATCGCGGATCTGGGCGTAGCGGGGATCGGCGGGCGTGACGTCGGTGGCGGTGCCGAAGTACCGTCCCTTGGCCACTGCCAGCTCACCCAGGGTCGGCTCGGCGGCGTGGGCGGGAACGGCGACAGCTAATGCGGCCAGGCCTGTTGCCAGCGCCGTGACCACGGCAGCCGCGATGCCCGCGGTATGGCGGTGGTCTCTGACGGAACGATGACGGAACATGCGTGCTCCTCGGATTCCGGTACCCGCCCCGTAGTGGCGGCGCGGTGCGGCCTTCACCTGGTTACGAAACTTTCGATGCACATGTCGATCATTTCGAACCGGAACCCTAAGCTGGAGCAACAGGTGCGTCAAGGAGTCGCGCAGGGGATCCGCTGTTCCCGCGCCGGACTTGTGCCATAGCGGGCCATCGAACCGCATGCCCGCGCACAGCCGCCCCGCGCCGGGCCTGCCGGTACAGCCGCGATTTCCCTTCGATAGAGGCGGATTGGCCAGCCGCTGGTCAATCCTGAAGAAGATGCCCGGTTTGTTTGACGATGTCCCGGTATCTGACTAGCGTGAAGGCACGACGTTGAATTCTGTGGCCATAAGGGGCCGGACAGCGTCGAAGACCGGCCAACACCGCGACTGAGGCCGCGGTCCGGGTGGCGGAGTGGTTGGGGAACCATGGCCAGCCACGCTGTCGGTACCGCTACAGCGAAAATCAGGCGGTCCCACGTTGAGCCCGGACGGGCCGGATGCTAGCGGGACTCGGGACTTCCGGGTTCGCCAGACAGTTACACACCTTAGAAGGTATGCATCATGCGCATAGCTATGTCTAGGTTCGGACGCCTCATTGCCGCCGCGTTCGCCGCTGTCGTCCTTGCGTTCACGGGTGTCGGTGTGGGCACCGCTGCCGCCGACTCACACTGGGACCACGACGATTCCGGGTACTCCAGGCACGACGACCGCCACGACGACCACCACGACGACGACAACGGACATCACGGTGGCAACGGACACGACGACCACGACGACCACGACGACAACGGACATGGCGGCGACAACGGCCGTCACTGAGGGCGAGAGTAGGCCCCAACGTCAGTGAGGCAGGCCGCGTTCTGAGCCTCACGTGACCAAAGCAAGCGTCGGGTCCTCAGGCCAGTGGACTGAGGACCCGACGAAGCGGCGCGGCGGCCCGGCGGCCCGGCGGCTGACAGGACACCGCCGGGACGCACTACGCCGACCTGTGCCCCACCGCGTCAGTTCCGAACCTGGCGCCCAAGGGCTTTCAACACCGTCCCGAGCTGCCGCACCGGCTCGGGACCGACCATCCGCAAAACAACAGTGCCCGCTCCGGCCACTTCCAGCTCGCGGACTCGTTCGGCGACCTCCTCAGCCGTCCCGGAGGCCGTAAACACCTGCTCCGGCGGGCGACCGAGCCAGGCGCCCTGGCCCTCGACACAGGGTTGCAGCGCCTGCGCCACCTGATCGGCGTCGTCGCCCACACAGCAGAAGGCGAGCACCGTCACAGTGTGGTCGGCAGAGGCTCCGCCCTTGTCGATCAACGCTCGAGCGCTCTCCACATCATGCGGCCCATGCCCCTCGGCGATCAGCGTGCCGTCCGCGACTCGCCCGGACAGCTCCAGCGAGCGGGGCCGCACCACGCCCGCGATCACCGGCGGCGGCTCGACAGGTGGATGCACCAACTGGATACCAGCCAGTCGCACTTCCCGCCCCTCCAGCTCGACGCGTTCCCCGCGCAGCAGCGCGCGCACGGAGGTGATCGTCTCCTCCAGCAGGGCGAGCGGCGACCGTGCCGCGACGCCGGCCGAGGCCATCCACTCCGCCACCCCGTGCCCGATCCCGGCCACAAGCCGCCCCGGGAACATCCGCGCCAGCGTCGCCAACTCCATCGCCAGCAACGCCGGACTGCGCAACGGCGCGGGCATGATTCCGATGCCCACCCGCAGTCGCTCCGTCACTGCCAGCGCCACGGAGGCGGCCGATATCCCCCCGTTCCATCCGAGGTCCTCGACCACCCAGAGGTCGTCCACTCCCAGCGCCTCGGCCTCCCGCGCGAACCCGGGCAACCCTTCCGGGGCCCAATCGCGGTCGTACATCACACCGATTCGAACATTCGTCATGCACGGAAACCTATGCCCCACCCTGGTGAGTGATCAACGCTTGGGGCAGCGCCGAGGGCGTAGGCACCCGGTGGTTTTCCTGGCTCCGGTTCACGCTTGCTTGCCCTGTGCGCCCGCTTTCGCATAACGTTCGTTGCGCAACAGATGTTATGCGAACGAGGAGCAGCCCCCGTGCCAAAGCAGGTCGACCATGAACAGCGCCGCTCGGAGATCTCCAGAGCCGTGTGGCAGGTCGTCGGTGAGAGTGGCCTGGAAGGCCTGACCCTGCGCGCGGTCGCCACCGCCGCCGACTGCACGACGGGCATGGTCACCCACTACTTCCGCGACAAGAAGGCGCTGCTCGCCCACGCCCGCTCCGTCATGCACCGCCGCATGGCCACCCGCATCGACGCGCTGCCCCCGCGGGACACCCCGCGGGAGACCCTGTACGCCGTCGCCGAGCAGGCGCTGCCACTGGACGACGAGCGATACCTGGAGGCCGTCGTCTGGTCGCACTTCCAACTCGCCACCCGCACCGACCCGGAGCTCCTCCACGAGCACACCGTCAGCCACGCCTCCTGGGTCCGCCGCCTCACCGGGCTGGTACGAGCCGCCTGCCCCCAGCAGCCGGAGCCCGCCGACCTGGCATGGCGGGTACGCACCCTGGTCGCCTGCCTGGACGGCCTGGCCCTCAACGCCGTGACCGACCCGGACGCCTACCCGCCAGACCTGCAGCGGCACGTCCTGGAAACCCAGCTCGACCTCCTCCTCGAAAGGAATCACAGCCTGTGACCACCCGCGACCTGACCATCACCGCGGCCTCCTCGGACGACCCGCGGATCCTGCGGCTGGTCCGCGACCTCGACGCCGACCTCGCCGCCCGCTACCCCGACGAGCCCTGCGACGGCGGCGCCCACATCGACCCCGCCATCCGCTTCCTCCTCGCCGAGACCGGCGCCCGGCCTGTCGGCTGCTGCGCCATCCAGCCTTTCCCCGACGGCGCAGCCGAGCTCAAGCGCATGTACGTCAGCCCCCAGGCCAGAGGCTGCGGTATCGCCGCCCGGCTCCTGGCCGAGGCCGAACGCACCGCCGCCGCGCTCGGCCACCACGAGATCCGCCTGGAAACCGGCGTCCACCAGCCCGAAGCCATCGCCCTCTACACCCGCGCCGGCTACACCCTCATCCCCAACTATCCGCCCTACCAGCACGAGGCACTCAGCCGCTGCTACGCCAAGCCGTTGCCCCTACCCGAAGCCACCCCGAAGACGCCGCCACCTTCCTTCCCGCGCAGGGCCTGTAGCCCCGGGCAGGCCGCGTTCTGAGCCTCATGTGACCGAAGCAAGCCATATGCGCCATGCGCATGCCGCACAACAGCAAGACCGCTTCGGCTGCCGAGCCGGAGTGGGGCAAGTCCTCGTATGCCGGAAATCCGAGCCGCTCGCCCGATCGACTCGCCCCGATTCCGTCAGCGGGGCAGGACAGTTGAGTCGACATAGGCGGAGACGGCGGTCTGCGGCTGGTTGCGGGCCGGGCCGTCCAGCGGGTCCCACTCATTGGTGTGCCATACGTTCTGCATGAACGCCGACGGCTGGTCCGGGATGCGCGAGGCCGGGCCCCGGTAGTCCCACAGGACGTTCTTCTTGCCACTGTTGTCGAAGCCCCAGAAGGTGACCGACCCCGGCTGCCAGTCGAACATATAGGTGCGGAACTGGGTGGAGGAGTTGAAGTCCGGAACGGGCGTGACGGAGGCGGGGCTGTTCTCGCCGGGCTGCGCGGGCGCGCAGTCCCCGCCGAGCTGGGTGGCATAGCAGTTGTAGAGGATCTGCCCGGTGCGCATGTTGATCGCGCGGGAGATCTTGCGCACGGCGAGGGTGGCGTCGCTGTAGTCGGTCCAGATCGTCAGCCATAGGACGTGGGGCTGGGCGCACAGGACTTCCACGTCGATCTCGTCGTTGTCCGGCAGTCCGTTGCCGTTGCGGTCGGTGTGGTCCGAGGAGTACGTGAACGTGCCGGTCACCACGCCGAGGCGGCCGAGGCCGGTGCAGTCCGCGGTTCTGATGCGGGTGCCGAACGTGCCGTAGCGGTAGGCCTTGTCATTGCTGGTGATCTCGACGCCGTTACCGGGCGAGACACCGGGGCGTGCCTTGAGCTGGAGGCGCAGGGCCTTGCCGTCGTTCGCTCCGCCGTGGGACACGACGGTGGGGGTGCCGCCGGGTCTGCCGGTGGAGGAGAAGTACGGGCTGTCTCCGGTCCACTGTTCGGTCCGGGGCGCCGCGGTGGCCGGGGCTGCCGCGATGACCAGGGCCATCGCGGCGGCCGACATGACCGTGAGCCAGTGCGGGAGGGCAGGCGGTTTCATGATTTCCTCGCCGACGTGGGGGTGTGCGCACGAGTTCTGAGAGCGCTTCCAGCGTGGCGGAGAGTCGTGACCATGTCAATGGTCTAGACAAATTGGCCGGTTAAAGCTCCAGCAGATCCCGGGTGTTGACCGGCAGTCCCGTCACGAACGAGTGGTTCGCGGCCAGTCCCGTCACCAGCGAGCGCGCCCCGTCACCCGCGTCCGCCGCCCGCCCCAGTCCATCAGAGGTCTGCTCGCCGAAGAGATCGGCCAGCATCCGGACGTCGCCACCGCCGTGGCCGCCCTCGCCGGTCGCCACCTTCAGCTGCCTCGGCTCCTCCCAGAACCGGCGCAGCCACAGCTCCGTACGCCCTGCCTCGTCGCCGACCGCCGCACCGTGCATGACCGCGCTCGTGACCGGGCTCGCGCCGTCGGAGGAGCGCACCTGAGGACGGGCCCAGGTGGACTCCTCCACGAGGAGTTCAATGCGCCCCTCGCTGCCGTTGAAGGCGATCCGGTAGCCCTCCCAGGGCGCATAGGCGGTGAGGTGGTACGTCAAGGTGGCGCCGGAGGCATAGCGCACCAGCACCGCCATGTCGTCCTCGATGCTGACGCCCGGACCGAACACATTCTGGTCGCGGTGGTAGCCGTCCTCCCCCTCCGCGTCCAGGTACAGCGAGCTCAGCACCGTCGAGTCGGCCAGGCGCGCGGCGAAGGGGTCGCCGTCGGCCGCGGGCGAGCCGTGGGCGCGGGCGTAGTCCCGGGCGAGGCCGCGGCGGCGGCCCGCCTCCTCGCCGTAGAAGAACAGGCCGCCCTGCGCGTACACGCTCTCGGGCTCCGTGCCCAGCCACCAGTTGACCAGGTCGAAGTGGTGGGTGGCCTTGTGCACCATCAGGCCCCCGGAGTTGGCCTTGTCGCGGTGCCAGCGGCGGAAGTAGTCGGCGCCGTGGCGCAGGTCGAGCAGCCACTCGAAGTGGACCGAGCCGACCTCGCCGATGTCACCCGCCGCGATGAGCTCCCGTACGGCGGAATGCACCGGGTTGTAGCGGTAGTTGAAGGCGACCCTGACGTCACGGCCGGTGCGCCGCTGGGCGTCCAGGATGCGGCGGGCGCGCCCGGCGTCGGTGGTCATCGGCTTCTCGGTGACCACATCGCAGCCCGCCTCCAGCGCACGCACGATGTAGTGGTCGTGGGTCCTGTCGACGGTGCACACCACGACCAGGTCGACGCGTTCGCGGCGCAGCATCTCCTCGAAGTCCTCGGCGGCGTACGAGGGTACGGGCGGGTGGCCCGGGTGAGCGGCCGCGATCCAGTCGTTGTGGACGGCCATACGGTGCGCGTTGACGTCGCAGAAGCCGACGAGCTCGATCCGGTCGGCGTGGGGGCCGGTCAGCGCCTCGGTGAAGAGCTGGGCGCGGGCACCCAGGCCCACCACGGCGCAGCGGCGGCGTGCGGTGTCAAAAGACATGCGGAACTCCGTTGCTCCGGGCGGGGATGCGGGAAGGGAGGCGTGGGTCCGGGGGGGATGACGGCGGCAACGATTGCATGCGCTCTCACCCGGCGGCAAGGAGGCCCGCACGCCGTGCACCTTCGGTACCGAGACCGTGGTGAGCCCCGGCGCGGCCGTCCCCGGCAGGGCGATGTCGTCGCATCCCACGGCGCTCATCCGGTCCTGCACCCGTACCCCGCTACCCCGTGCGCGGCGGTCTCCGCGGCCCGCCGCCGATGGGTCAGCGCGTCTGTCGTGCCCACGACCACGGCACGATCAGGCCCAGGTGCCCCGTACGACCGGTGATCAGGCCTCTGGCCACAGGGTGTGAGTGTGTGAGCTTGCTCACCGTTCCGTCGCAGGCGTGCGTCCCGGGATACGGTGGACGAGGAGACCCCGCCGCCTTCGCAACCTCTCGTATCGTCACCTGCACGTCGTGAGGTTGGCCCACTGGATCACGGGCGTCAATGACGATCGGACGCCGCCGCGGGCCCGTCTCCCGACCCCTCTCACGTCGCCCCGCCGACTGAGTCGTTTCATTCATAGCTGCAGAGCCCTTGTCCTGACATTCGCCCGATGCCTAGGGTCGGTACTGCGCAAGCGCTTTCCACCGCTGTCGAGGAGCCCAAGAATGCCCCCCACCCCGCCCCGTCGTTTGCGTGCCGCCGTCGTAGGCACCGGCGGCATCGTCACCGGCAGCCACCTGCCCGCGCTGCAAGCCCATGGCGACCGCGTCGAACTGACGGCCGCCGTGGACATCGACGCGGCCCGGCTCGACGACTTCCGTACGGAGGCCAAGGCGGCGGGCGCGGACGTCCAGGGGTACACCGACCTCGACGCGATGCTCGCAGCGGAACGCCCCGACCTGGTCCTGATCGGCACCCCGCCGTCGCTGCACACCGCCCAGACCGTAGCCTCGCTCACCGCGGGCGCCTGGGTGCTGTGCGAGAAGCCGCTGTGCCTCTCGCTCGCCGAGTACGACGAGATCGCCGCGGCCGAGAACGCCTCGGGGGCGTACGCGTCGGTGGTCTTCCAGCACCGCTACGGCTCCGGCGCCGTACACGCCCGCAAGCTGATCACGAGCGGTGAGCTCGGCTCGCCGCGCGTCGCGCACTGCCAGACCACCTGGCACCGCGACAGCGAGTACTACTCGGTGCCGTGGCGGGGCACGTGGGCGAGCGAGGGCGGCGGCCCCACCATGGGCCACGGCATCCACCAGTACGACCTGCTGCTGCACCTGCTCGGCGAGTGGACCGAGGTCCGCGCCATGGCGTCCCGCCTGGTCCACGCGACCGAGAGCGAGGACGTCTCGACGGCGCTGGTGCGCTTCGCGAACGGCGCCCTGGCCACCGTCGTCAACAGCGTCGTGTCCCCGCACGAGGTGAGCCGCATCCGCATCGACTGCGCCAACGCCACCGTCGAGCTCACCCACCTGTACGGCCACAGCAACGCCGACTGGATCTACACCGCCGCCCCGAACATCCCGGCCCAGCGCACCGCCTCCTGGCGGCCCGCGGTGGACGTGCCGAGCTCCCACACCGCTCAGCTGGGCGCGGTTCTCGATGCCCACGACTCGGGCGTACGTCCCCCGGGCAGCGGCACCGACGCACGCTCCACGCTCGAGTTCGCCGCGGCCCTCTACAAGGCGGCCTTCACCGGGGCGCCGGTGTATGCGGGCGAGATCCTCCCCGGCGACCCCTACTACGTGGCCATGCACGGCGGTCACCCCGACTGGAGCCCCGCGCGATGACGATCCAGGTCACCCACACCCTCGGCGAGCGGATCGCCGTCCGGTCGTCCGGCGGCGTCGAGCTGCTGAGCTATGTGTACAAGCCGGACCCGGATGCCTTCGAGGCCCGTAAGCCGTACATCCACCCGCTGCGCACCCTCGCCGGGAACCAGGTCTCGGGCTACCGCCCCAACGACCACCGCTGGCACAAGGGCCTCCAGATGACCGCGAGTCATCTGTCCGGGCAGAACTTCTGGGGCGGCAACTGCTATGTCCCCGGGGAGGGTTACCAGCGGCTGCCCGAGCGGATCGGCTCGATGCGCCACGACGGTTTCTCCGTGCTGGACACCGCCGACGACCGCTTCACTCTCGCCGAGGACCTCACCTGGGTCGAGAACGGCGGCCAGGAGTGGGCCCGCGAGCAGCGCACCGTCACCGTCCACTCGGTGGACGAGCAGGCCGGGTCCTGGGCCCTGGACTGGTCGATCAGCCTCACCAACATCCACAGCGAACCGCTGCGCTTCGGCTCGCCGACCACCGCGGGCCGTGAGATGGCCGGATACACCGGCCTGCAGTGGCGGGGGCCGCGCGACTTCACCGGCGGCGCCATCTTCGGCCCGGAAGACCTCCCGAGTGCCGACGGCACCGACACCGACACCGGCCCGCTGATGGGCACCCAGGGCCCGTGGCTCGCCTTCACCGCCGAACACGACGACATCGACGCCCACTCGACACTCGTCTTCGCGCACGCCCCGGAGAACCTCGACCCGGCGACCGCGATCCACCCGTCGCACTGGTTCGTGCGCTCCGAGCCGATCCCGACCGTCGCGTTCTCCTGGGCGTTCTTCGAGGAGTTCGAGCTCGCGCCCGGCGCGTCGTTCGCCTACCGCTACCGGATCGTCGTCGCCGACGGAGCCTGGGACCGCGACCGCGTGGCCACGCACCTGAAGGGACTGACATGGTGAGCCTCCCGCACCCCCTCCCCGGATTCCTCCCCCACCCCCTGCCCGGAGCCGTCGGGCTCTCGCATCTCAGCGCGTACGACTGGGAGGCCGCCGACGGCGTGTGCGGCGGCAGCCCCCATCTGCACCTGGTGTGCACCGAGGCATACGTCGTCACCGGCGGCCGGGGAGCGGTCCAGACCCTCAGCCCCAGCGGCTACCGGGACGTCCCCCTGGAAGCCGGCTCGGTGGCCTGGTTCACGCCGGGCACCGTGCACCGCATGGTGCAGGGCGGCGATCTGCGCATCACCGTCCTGATGCAGAACAGCGGACTGCCGGAGGCCGGGGACGCCGTCTTCACCTTCCCGCCCGAGGTGCTCGCCGACCCCGAGCGGTACGCCGACGCGGCCGCCCTCCCGGCGAAGACGGGCCCGGAGGCTGCCGCCGCCGCCCGCAAGCGCCGCGATCTGGCGGTCGAGGGGTACCTGCCGCTGCGCGCGGCGCTCCAGGCGGGCGACAACGGCCCCTACCTGGAGTTCCAGCAGGCCGCCGCCCGCCTCGTACGGGCGAAGGTCCCGGCCTGGCGTGAGCTGTGGCGGGCCGGAGCCCTGGCCACGGCCGAGCGTACGGGCGAGCAGCTCGCCGCCCTGGAGTCCGGCGACCCGGCCTATCTCGCCGACTCGGGCTCGTACGACAGCGAGCCGTCCCGGCAGGGCGGCTACGGCATGTGCGGTCGCCGCGACGAGTACGAACTACCGGGCACCACACTCCCGTACTACGGAGAGTAACCAACCCAACCAGTCCAGGAAGGGAGAGGTGTCTCAGGCATGCCCAAAAATGGGACAAAGAGGTCCTGTGTGTCGGCCCTGACGCTCTCATTATGTGCGACGTTGGCGCTCACCGGCTGCGGTGGCTCCGACGACACGAGCGGGGGCGGCAAGGTCGTCCTCCGCTACACCTGGTGGGGCAACCCCGACCGGGCCGCCCGCACCGAGGAAGCCGTCGCGCTCTTCGAGAAGGAGCACCCCGGGATCGAGGTGCAGACGTCGTTCGCCGGTTACGACGCGTACAAGCAGAAGCTCGCCACCCAGGCGGCCGGCGGCGACGCTCCGGATGTCATGCAGCTCGATTACCGGCAGATCGACAAGTACGCGTCCGGCGGGGTACTGCTCGACCTCTCCACGCAGAAGGAGACGCTGCGCACCGCCGAGATCGACGCGGGGCTGCTCGCCACCGGAGTCGTGGACGGCAAGCAGTACGCGATCCCGCAGGCCCGCGGCACCCAGACCGTCGTCTACGACGCCAAGCAGTGGAAGGCCGCCGGGGTGACACTCCCCCGCCAGGGCTGGACCTGGGACGACTGGGCCGCCGCCATGCGGGCGCTGGCGGAGAAGACCGGGAAGCCCGGCTCCGTGGACCCCGGGCAGAACGAGGACGTCTTCGAGGTGTGGCTGCGCGGCCAGGGCAAGTCCCTCTACACCGAGGACGGCGGCAGGCTCGGCTTCACGACCGACGACCTGACCCGCTGGTGGACCTTCACCGACAAGCTGCGGCGCGAAGGCGCGGTGTCCCCCGCAGAGCAGACCACGCAGCTCGACGGGTCGGTGGAGAACACCCCGCTGGCCCGCGGCAAGTCGGTCGCCGACGTCAACTGGGACGCGCCCTCCAGCGGCTTCCAGGCGGTCGTGAAGGACGGTCTGACGATCGCGCCGATGCCGTCCGGTCCGGACGGCACGCCCGGGCAGTACTTCAAGCCGTCGATGTTCGTCGGGACCGGCGCCACCACCGACCACCCCAAGGAGGCGGCCCAGCTCATCGACTTCCTCATCAACGACCAGGAGGCCGCGAAGATCCTCGGCGCGAGCCGCGGCATCCCGGTCAACGAGTCGATCCGCAGGGACGTCGTTCCCGAACTCAAGGAGTTCGACAAGACCGTCGCCGACTACCAGAACTCCGTCGACGGCAGCCTCAAGCCCCCGCCGCAGGCTCCGCCCAGCGGCGACAACGCCCTGCAGACCACCTTCCAGCGCGACTACGACCAGGTGTCGTTCGAGCGGATGTCACCCCGTGAGGCCGCGGAGGACTACGTCACCGAGGCAAAGGCGGAGCTGAGGTCATGACCACCACCGACACACCCCCGGCCACCGCCCCCGCCCCGAGCCCGGGACCGAAGAACAAACGCACGAAGCGGCGGCGCGAGGGCGCGGCCTGGGTGTTCCTCTCCCCCTGGGTGCTGGGCGCCAGTGTCCTGACGCTGCTGCCGATGGCCGTCTCGCTGTATCTGTCGTTCACCGACTACGACATGTTCAACACCCCGCGCTGGGTGGGACTGCGCAACTACATCCAGATGTTCACCGAGGACCCGCGCTACTGGCGCTCGGTCGGCGCGACCCTGACGTACGTCGTCATCGCCGTCCCGCTGCAACTGGCGCTGGCACTCGCCGTCGCGCTGGCACTGAAGTCCATGAAACGCGGCAGGGGCTTCTACCGGTCCGCGTTCTACGCGCCCTCGCTGCTCGGCGCGTCCATGTCGATCGCATTGGTGTGGCGGGCGGTCTTCAACGACGGCGGCACGGTCGACAATCTGCTGTCGGACATCGGCATCAACACCGGGGGCTGGGTCAACCAGCCCGGCTGGGCGCTGTTCGCCGTGGCACTGCTGACGGTGTGGCAGTTCGGCGCGCCTATGGTGATCTTCCTGGCCGGTCTCCAGCAGATCCCGACGGAGCTGTACGAGGCCGCCGCGGTGGACGGGGCGGGCCGGTGGCGGCAGTTCCTGTCCATCACCGTGCCGATGCTGTCGCCGGTCATCTTCTTCAATCTGGTGCTCCAGACCATCCAGGCGTTCCAGGTCTTCACCCCCGCCTTCGCGGTCAGCGCGGGCAAGGGCGGCCCGGCCGACTCCACTCTCTTCTACACGCTCTATCTCTACGACCGCGGCTTCGTGGCCTCCCACATGGGCTATGCCTCCGCCATGGCCTGGGTGCTGCTGCTCGCCCTCGGCGCGGTGACTGCGGTGCTCTTCCGCACCTCGCGCTCCTGGGTCTTCTACGCCGCCGACACCAACGACACCCAGGGGGGAGCCCGATGACCACGACGACCGCTGTGGCTCGTAAACCTGTGGCGTGGCGGCGCGTCGCGCTGCATGTGGGGTGTCTGGCCGCGCTGCTGGTGATGCTGTATCCGCTGGCGTGGCTTGTCGCGACCTCGCTCAAGCCCGCCGACGAGGTGATCGCCAGCCTGAATCTGCTGCCCAGCAAGCTGGAGTGGTCGAACTACACGACCGCGCTGGAGGGGGTGGGCGATGTGTCCGTGGGCCGGCTGCTCACCAACTCGCTGCTCATCGCGGGCGGCGCGGTGCTCGGCAACGTACTGAGCTGCTCGCTGGCGGCGTACGCCTTCGCCCGGCTGCGGTTCCGCTTCCGCGGGCCGCTGTTCGCCTTCATGATCGCGACGATCATGCTGCCGCACCACGCGGTGCTGATCCCGCAATACATCATCTTCAACCAGCTCGGCATGGTGAACACGTACTGGCCGCTGATCCTGCCGAAGTTCCTCGCCACCGAGGCGTTCTTCGTCTTCCTCATCGTGCAGTTCATGCGGGGGCTGCCGCGCGAGCTGGAGGAGGCCGCGCGCATCGACGGCTGCGGTCCTTTCCGGAGTTTCTTCCAGGTGATCCTGCCGCTCACCCGGCCCGCGCTGATCACCACGGCGATCTTCACCTTCATCTGGACCTGGAACGACTTCTTCACTCAGCTGATCTATCTCTTCTCGCCGGAGAAGTTCACACTGACGCTGGCGCTGCGGTCGTTCGTGGACGCCTCCAGCCAGTCGGCGTTCGGCCCGATGTTCGCCATGTCGGTGATCGCGCTGCTGCCGATCGTGCTGTTCTTCCTGGCCTTCCAGCGGTTCCTGGTCGAGGGCATGGCCAGTTCGGGGGTCAAGGGATGAGCACGCGGACCCGTGAGCCGGGCGAGAGGCGCGAGCCGGGCGAGATCTTCGGGCCGCGGATGACGCTGTTCGCGGATGTGCTGTCGATCGGCGTCGTCACGGCGCTGGCCTGTCTGCCGCTGGTCACCGTGCCCGCGGCGCTCTCCACCGCGTGCGCGGTGCTGCGCTCCGTACGCGAGGGGCGGCCGGTGACGGCCGGGCGGTACGTGGCGCTGCTGCGGGAGCGCGCGCGCTTCGGTGACCTGGCCGCGGGCGCGGTTGCCCTCGCCGGTGCGCTGCTGATCGCGGCGGACGTGGGGCTGGCCGGGGCGGGGCTGCCGGGCGGGCGGGTCTTCGCGGTGGTGGCCGGGGTGATCGGCGCGTACGCCGTGGTGGTGGGGCTGCGCTCGTGCGCGCGCCCCGAGTCGCTCACCGACTGGCGTGCGGCGGTGCGCGGAGCCGCGCGGGACGCGCTGCGGGACGTGGGCGGCAGCGGTCTCGTACTGCTGGCGCTGGCGGCGGCGGTGCTGTGCGCGTGGATGATGCTGCCGCTGGCGTTCCTGGCGCCGGGGCCGCTGGCCATGGCGCTCACGGCCATCGATGTACGAGACGAGTCCGTCACACACAGGGAGACAGCGTGATAGCCCGTAGAACCTTCCTCGCCACTACTGCCTCCACCGCCACGGCTGCTGCTGGAATCGCGGCTGTCTCGGGCCAGGGCACGGCCGCCGCATCACAACAGCCGCAACAGCCGCAACAGACACAGCAGGACGCGGACTTCGTCGCCTTCCTCACCGCGGCCGCCGACGGTCGCGCCGCGGCGGTCCTGGAGGGGTACGGCGCGCACATCACCGATCTGCGCGACCGGGGCAGGGCCCGGGCCGCCGCCCGCAGCCTGCGCACCCTCACCTCCGTCTACGTACACACCGCCTCGGCGTACCACCACGACAGCGCGCTGCTCGGGCCGCTCGCACAGCTCGCGGACGCCCTCGCCGAGGAGCAGTTCGATGACGGGCTGTACGACCAGGGCGCGGTCCATTCGCCGCCCGACACGGCTTTCTCCGTCGTCGACCTGAACATCGCGTACAGCCTGCTCGACGGGGACGGCCACCGGGCCACCGAGAAGGTGCGGGCCACAGTCGAGCGGATTCTGCGCAAGGCGGGCCCCGGTCTTGCCGGTGGCGGTGTGCACACCGCCAACCACCGCTGGCTGGTGTGCGCCGCGCTCGCCCGCATCCACCGGCGCTGGCCCCACCCCTCGTACGCCGGGCGCATCGACGACTGGCTCGCGGAGGGCATCGACCAGCTCGCGGGCGGCGAGTACAGCGAACGCAGCCCCACCTACTCGGCGGTGGTGACCAATCCGGCGCTGCTGACGCTCGCCCGCTTCTACGACCGGCGCGGCCGGCGTGATCTGCGCGGTCTGTACGGGTGCGTACGGGACAACCTCACCGCCACCCTGTACGTCACCGAACCCAACGGCGAGGTGGAGTCCGTCCACTCGCGGCGTCAGGACCAGACGGCGCTGCGCCATGTGCCCGAGTTCTGGCTGCAGTACCGGGAGCTGGCGATCCGCGACGGCAACGGGCAGTTCGCGGCGGTGGCGGCGCTGCTGCAGGAACGCGGCACGGGGCAGACGTTCGGTGAGACGCCTCCGGGCGACCGGCTCGCGGAGGTGCTCGACCGGCCGGAGCTGGCCCGCCCGCTGCCGCGCGTGGCCCCCCTGCCCGACGATTTCGAGCACCATGACGACAGCTGCGGACTCGTACGCGTACGCCGTGGCGGGCGCACCGCGAGCATCTTCGGCGGCACGGATCTGCCCGAGGTGCACGCCATTTCCTCGGGGCTCTCCACGAACCCCACGTTCTTCAAGATGCGCAAGGGCGCGGCGATTCTGGACTCGCTGCGGCTGTCCCCGCAGTTCTTCTCGCTGGGGCACTTCCGGTCCGAGGGCGTGGAGCGCGACGGGGACGGCTGGCGGCTGCGCGCGGAGGTGAGCGCGGGGTTCCATCAGCCGCTGCCACGCCGCTACCGGCGCCGGGACGGGGCGTACCCGCTCACCAACGACGGCCGTTTCTGGTCGGCGATGGACTTCCCGCACCGCGCCAAGGAGTACCGCAGGCTCCACACGGAGATCCTGGTGCGGGAGGCGGCGGACGGCGGCTGGGAGCTGTCCTTCGACGTGTCCGAGTCGGCGGTGCCGCTGGCCCTGGAGCTGTGCTTCCGCCGCGGCGGCAAGCTCACCGGCGAGGGCCTGGAGCCGGTCGCCGGAGCCGCGGACACGTACCAGCTGGTCAGCGGAGAGGCGGCGTACACGGTCGGCGACGACCGGATCACCTTCGGGCCGGGGAACGGCAAGGGCGGCAAGCAGCCGCCGGTGGTCGAGCCGGGCGAGCGCTATACGTGGATGAACGGCTCCCTCACGCCGGACGGCGTGCGCGTGCTGATCACCGGCAGGTCGCCGCTGACGTACCGAATGAGTCTGCGCTGACGGCCCGTTGACCGTGAGCCTTCGTGACGGCCCGTCGTTCTCACGGCGGGCCGTTTCGTCGTTCCGTGGGGGGACCCCGGCAAGACCCGCCGTGTGGCGCTGCCGAAGCAGGGCCGTGTCACGCAGAACGACGAGGTGCGGCTGATCGGCGAAACTCTCTACTTGGTGCGGGCCGGCGGCATGGTCACAGCGGTGTCGGCGCGCACCGGGACGGGCGGTGGCAACGTGACACGGGGGTGGAAAACCTGTCCGCGCCGGTGCTGTCGGAAAAGTACCGCGCGCTGTACTTCGTCAACGGCTACAGGCGACTGCTGGCGCTGGACACGACTGCCGGGAACGAGGTGTGGCAGGCCCCGACCCGGGAGTACGCGCGCCCTCAGGCCGAGGCAGGGCCGCCCCAGGTGTACCTGAAGAGCGATGCCCCTTGAAACCGGGTGCGCCGGCCCGTGACGGAGTTGTGGGCGCGTGGTCGTGAGGGTGCGTCCGGCCAACGCCGGTGCTTTCCCGTGCTTTCCCGTGCTTTTCCCGTGCCTTACGGGCCGGAGCGGGGTGAGCCAGACCCTGCGGATCCCTACCCCAGCGGGGTGAGGCGCGGATCGTCGGCGGTACGCATACTCAGTTCCATGAACAAGCACGGGCACCTCGCCGATTTCCTCCAGGCCCGCCGGGGCCAGCTGCGGCCCGAAGACGTCGGGTTGCGGACCTACGGCGAGCGACGCCGGGTGCCGGGGCTGCGGCGAGAGGAACTCGCGATGCTCGCGGGCATCAGCGCGCCCTACTACACCCGCCTGGAGCAGGGCCAGTCACGCAACGCCTCGCGCGAGGTGCTCGACGCCATAGCGAGCGCCTTGCGACTGGATGACTCCGAGCGTGCCCATCTGCACGCCCTGGCCGGTGCACCGCGACGGGGCAGACCCGCGGCCCGGCCGCGTCCCGAACGCGTCACCCCGGCAATCAGCGCTCTGCTGGCAGCCATTGAGGGCACACCCGCCATCGTCGTTGGCCGCCGCAGCGACGTCCTGGCCTGGAACCGTCAAGGTCACGGTCTGTTCGCCGGCCATCTCGATCCGGACAGCCCCCACGGTCCGGGCCTGCGGCCGAACATGGCCAGGCTGGTGTTCCTCGACGCGCACACCCGTGACCTGTACACCGACTGGCGCGCCAAGGCCCGGGCCGTGGTGGGCAATCTGCGCCTGGCAGCCGGGCGCTATCCGGACGATCCGCTGCTGGCCGCACTGGTCGGCGAACTGACCATGCGCAGTGCGGAGTTCGCCACGATGTGGGCCGATCACCGGATCGTGGCCTGCGATGTCGCCGACTACGAGATGCGCCACCCCCTGGTCGGGACACTGACCGTTACCCAGCAGACCTTGCAGAGCCCGCAAGGAGACGGTCCGGCCGTGGTGGTGGCCACAGCCGCTCCCGGCTCCCCGTCCGCGACAGCCCTGACTCTGCTCACCCATGCCACCGCACCGCAGGCAGCGGCCCAGCCGCGCCATGGCGCCGAAACCCGCACCACCACCTGACCCGAGCCCACTCGACCACGGCGCCGCACCGCGGCTGCCGCATGCCCGAAAACAGTGAAGGAACCATGTCCACCATGTCCACCATGTCCAAGCGAAGCATCAAGATCACCATGTCGGCCGTTCTGGTGGCCGCAGCCGCCCTCACAGCGACTGCGCCGGCCAACGCGACGCCCGTCAGAGGGCCCCTCGCACATGTGCGGGTCACCGCCCACTTCGACCTGTCCGCGGGCCAGCTGCCGGAGAACATCACCCTGCTGCCCAACGGCACGGCAGCCGTCACCTTCGCCGCCAGCCGCCAGGTCGCTCAGGTCACCCCCAGGGGCACGACGCGCATCCTGGCGACGCTGCCCGCGCCCGCCGACGGCGGAGTCAAGACCCCGGTCCTCGGCTTTCCCCTCGCCACCGGCATCGTCCACACCCCGGACGGCACCCTGTACGTGCTGTACGCGACCGGCACGGCCGATCTGACGGGCCTGTGGCGGCTGCGCCCCGGGAAGGCCCCGCAGCGCATCGCCGCACTGCCCGCCAACGGCCTGCCCAACGGGCTGGCACTGGATGAGCGCGGCAAGCAGCTCTACATCACCGACTCGGTGCTCGGCATCGTATGGACCGTCCCCACCACGGGCGGCACACCCACCGCATGGTCCACCGCTCCCGAACTCGCCGCGACCGGCTTCCTCGGAGCCAACGGCGCGAAAGTACACGGCGGCGCCCTGTGGGTGACCAACCTCGACCAGGGCACCCTCCTGCGCATTCCGATCCGCTCCGGAAACCGTGCGGGAGCACCGCAGGTCAAGGCATCAGGCCTGGTCGGCATCGACGATTTCACCTTCACCGGCCGCGGTGACGACATCCTCGCCGCGCTCAACGCGCCCAACACGGTCGTGCGCATCCGCTCCGACGGCACCAACACCACCGTTCTGGATGCCGCCGACGGACTCCAGAACCCCACCTCCGTCGCGCTGCGCGGCAACGACGTGTACGTGTCCAGCGCCGCCTACACCACCGCGACCGACCCCAACCTGCTGCGCGCACACCTGCGCGACCACCGGTAAGAACGGCACGATTCTCATGAGGCATCGTCCGGGAAACCGACGTAGCGGGGTAGGGGCCCGGAGCCGTCTCAGCCGATCCTGAGCTGATCCGTGTCGTGCCCGATGCGCGCCACGACAAGTCCGGCGGCCGACACCTCGGCGTACTCGGCGGTGTGGTAGCGGAAGACGCCGCCAGCATCCGGACCCTTCCGGACCTCGACCGTCCACCGCAATTCGTGGAAGAAGAACCAGTCGTCGAAGTGCTGGTTGACGACCTCGATCCCACGGACGGAGTAGTGGCCGTAGAAGTCCTGGAGGTGGGCTCTCACGTCGTCCTGGGTATGCAGTTGCACCAGGGTCGGTCTGCGCCACATAGTCCCGGACGCCCGTCTGGACCTCGGGATGGGCCTTCTCGACGATCGTGCCGACGTCCCCCTCGCGGAACGCGTCGAGCAGCGTCTCGTGCAGCCCGCCCACGGCGAACCGGCCGGCCGGCGACCCGTGGGCCGGGTCGCCCTCCATGGTGTCCTTCTGCGTCCTGCCCCAGAAGAGCTCACCGGTCCTGGCGCCTCAGGGTCTGGTGATGATGGCCACGGCGCCGCTGTCCGCCGCCATCTCCAAGACCAAGAGCCCGAAGATCACCCTGATGCTCGGCGCCGTCATCGTCGCCGCCGGCTACGGCCTCAACATCGTGCTGATGTCCGAGGTCTGGCACCTCGTCCTGGTCTCCTGCATCATCGGCGCCGGTATCGGCTTCGCCTACGGCGACAGGCCCGCCGTGATCACGGGTGCCGTGCCCGCGTCCGAGACGGCCGCCGCGAACAGCCTCAACGCCCTGATGCGGTCCATCGGTACGTCGTTCGCCAGTGCGGTCGCCGGTGTCATTCTGGCGCAGATGACCACCGACTTCGGGTCCGCCGCCCTGCCCTCCGAGAACGGCTTCAAGGTGGTCATTGAGGGGGTTCCGGTGACCGTGGGCGCCCAGTATGTCAGCGCCCCGTACGCGTCCTTCGACGGGCCGATGTTGTTCTGGCCGGTCCCCCAGAGGGACTTGTCCAGGAATCCGCGGGCCTCGTCGGATATCGCGGTCGACTCCCGGTAGATCAGATCCGGTTCCCATGTCATCGCCGCGGCGGAGTTGGTGGGGAAGCTCGTCGCGTGCACACCACCTGACTCCGATCCGTGATCGGTGTTGGGGCCCAGCCGGTTGACGCCGTGCCGGAGTCCGACCTGGTCGGGGCCACGTAGATGTCCGCCGCCGCCACGCCGCGGAAATTGAACGTCGGTGGTGGCGAAGAGCCCCATGTTTCGGTCGCCGCTGTCCCAGGTGTTCCAGGCACAGCGAGCGGCTGACGGCAGCCTGCCCGAGACCGCCTTCCTCGTCACCGGCAGCGGAGTCGGCGCCGGCATGACCGAGTAGACGGCGCGCCGCCGCTTCCACCGCAGCTCGCCGCATACCGCCGGCTACAGGGCCGACAGGGCGAATCGTGGGCCGCTTGGCCCAGTCCGCACGCTGATGACCATGGACGAGACCTTCGAGCGGAAGGCGCTCAACGTACTATCAGCCAATGGCTGACATGACTGAAACCACCCCTGGCTGGCTCGCCCCGGACGAGCTGGAGCTGACGCGCGCCCGCATGCCGATCCTATACGTCGACGCCGTGCCTGTACGGGTCGACGACAGCGGGGAAGTCACCCACATCGGCCTCCTGCTGCGCATCGGGCAGGACGGGACGGTAAGCCGCGCCCTCGTCTCCGGCCGGGTTCTGCACCACGAGCGCATCCGTGACGCGCTCATGCGCCATCTGGAGAAGGATCTCGGCCCGATGGCGCTGCCCCGGATCCCGACCTCTCTGCAGCCTTTCACCATCGCCGAGTACTTCCCGACGCAGGGAATCACGCCGTACCACGATCCCCGACAGCACGCGGTGTCCCTTGCCTACGTCGTCCCCGTGGCAGGTGACTGCCGCCCCCGGCAGGACGCTCTCGACCTGGTCTGGTTCACCCCGCACGAGGCCTCATCACCGCAGATGCAGCTGGAAATGCCGGGCGGACAGGGAGTCCTGCTCAAGCAGGCCCTCGCGCATGTCGGTTGCCTTTCCTGACTGCGGACGGGCGCCGGCGCAGGGTGGCTGAGCGCGCTGCCGGGATGTCGCCGCTCGATGGTGTCACCTGACCGCACGGGCGGCAGCGGTACTGGTGCCGGTGGCGGCGGATCGTCGCCTCGTAGTTGCGCCGAGGCTCCGTGATGGCGAACTCCCACTGCCACACCCCGCCTCACGTATGCAGGTTGGTCTCAACAGTGTATTGACGTGCCCATGGCACCACAATCACGCTTGAGGCCCATCTGACGGGAGGGGAAAGCGATGAGGCGCAGCCATTTTGTGGGCACCGCGACTGTGGTGCTCGCCCTGATGGTGCCGGGTCTGCAACCCGTTGTGGCGCAGGCCGAAGCGAGGCAGCGATCCGTCGCGGACGCGGCAGCCTCGGTGACCGAGATCGACCGGACCGAGCTGAGACCCGGCTCGACGGTGGGCCAAAGACCGGCCGACCCGCAGGGCAGGCCGCTCGCCGACGCCCGTCCGGCCAAGGTCGACTGGCCCTCCCCCGGCTCGGCCACCGTCGCCCTGAGCCCCAGCCCCGCCGCCGTACCGGGGACCGCGGTCTCCGTCGCCGTACCCACCGCCAAGGCCGCCCGGAGCGCCGCCCCGCGGCAGGTGACGATCGAGGCGTACGGCCCCGACAAGGCCCGCGGACTCGGCGGCCACGCCACCGCCTTCACCGTCCGGCGCGCCGACACTGACACCGACACCGACGCCGACACGGGCACGGGCACGGGCACAAAAGCCGACACCCGCATCGGCGCCGGCCCCGCCCCCGTCGGCGTACGCATCGACACCTCCGGCTTCGCCGACGCCTTCGGCGGAAACTTCGAGTCCCGGCTGCGCCTGATAGCCAAGCCCGACTGCGCCCTCACCACCCCACGCGCCGCCAAGTGCGCGACCAGCAAGCCGGTCAGGAGCCGGATCGACCTCACCCGGCACCTCCTGACCGCGGACGTCCCGGCCGCCGCCCCCGGAACCGCCTCCACCGTCTTCGTCGTGGCGGCCGCCCCCAGCGGCGAGACCGGCTCCGCCACCGCCACCACACTCGCCTCCTCCAGCAAATGGCAGGTCGGCCTCAACTCCGGTGACTTCTCCTGGTCGTTGCCGCTGCCGCAGGTTCCGGCCATCGCGGGCGACGCCCCCGACATCAACCTCGGATACTCCTCCCAGGCCGTCGACGGCATGGTCGCCGCCGAGAACAACCAGCCGTCCTGGGTCGGCCAGGGCTGGGACCTCGCCCTGCCCTACATCGAGCGCCGCTACAACGGCTGCGCCGACGACGGCGGAGACACCGGCGACCTCTGCTGGGCCGGCGACGAACTACGGATCTCCCTCCAGGGCACCTCGTCGGCCCTGGTCAAGGACACCGCCGCGGGCGGCGACACCTGGCGCGCCCAGGAGGACCCCGGCTGGCGGGTGCAGCGCAAGAAGAACGCCAACAGCGCGGACAACGGCGACAACGACGGCGAGTACTGGGTGGTGACCACCCCGGAGGGCACCCAGTACACCTTCGGCCGCGGCAAGCAGGCCACCACCGGCGCCGCCACCGACTCCGTCTACACCGTCCCGGTCTTCGGCGACGACGACGGCGAGCCCTGCCACGCGGGCAGTGTCGAGGACTCCTACTGCACCCAGGCATGGCGCTGGAACCTCGACGGCGTCGTCGACGCCCACGGGGTCTCCAACACGTACTTCTACGAGCCGGAGAAAAACCGCTACGCCCGTAACGGCGAACCGGACAAGTCCACCGAGTACATCCGCGGCGGTCGGCTCAAGGACATCGTCTACTCGCAGCGCTCCGGCGCCGAGGACCAGCAGGCGCCCGCCCGGCTGCACTTCACCGCCGACCTGCGCTGTATCGAGGCGGCCGACGGTTCCGGGACGTGCCCCGCCTTCGACGCCGACCACGCCTCCTCCTACCCCGACGCCCCGATCGACTCGCTGTGCGCCAGTGGTGACTGCACCGGTGAGGACCAGAAGTCGCCGACCTTCTTCACCAGCGCGCTGCTGCGCTCGGTGACCGCCCAGCGCTCCGGAGGCGACGGCGGCTGGACGGACGTCGACCGGCTCGACTTCACCTATGCCTATCCCGAGCCGTCCGACGGCACCAGCGCCATGCTCTGGCTGGAGAAGGTCCAGCAGACCGGACTCGCCGGTTCGGGTGAACTGAAGCTCCCCGCCGTGGAGTTCACCGGCAAGGAGTTCGCCAACAGGGCCGACGCCGACCCCTCCGCCGGCGTCCCCGAAATGCGCAAACTCCGAATCGACTCGTTCACCGACGAACTCGGCCGCAAGGTCGACGTCACCTATGGGCAGCCGCACCCCTGCCCGGTCGGCGACCTGCCCGAGGGGCGTTTCGACTCCAACACCCAGAACTGCTTCCCCGGCTGGCGTACCAACGGCGAGGACTCCGGCTTCGGCATCTGGCACAAGTACCTGACCACCAAGGTCACCGTCCGCGACAACGGCGGCGGCGCGCCCCCGCAGACCACCGAGTACCGCTACCGGGGAACCCCCGCCTGGCACTACGACGACGACCCGGTCACCGAGACCGAGCGCAAGTCGTGGAGCGACTGGCGCGGCTACGGCAGCGTCGACGTCGCCAAGATGACCGACCCCGGATACCGGGGCGAGGAGACCGGCCGCGCCGTCCAGATCACCCGCACCCTCCACTTCCGCGGCATGGACGGCGACCGCAGGGCGGACGGCTCCAGCAAGTCCGTCGAGGTCACCGACTCGCAAGGCACCTCCCTCAAGGACCTGCCCTATCTGCGCGGCAAGGAGCGGGAGAGTCAGCAGTTCCAGGTCAGCGGCTCGGGCGCGATCGAGTACGAACTCGGCGGGACCGTCCACGGCTACACCTCCGCCCGCACCACCCCCGCCGAGGAGGGCGAGAGCGACCCGGAGAAGGACGCTCATCTCGTCGTCGAGAACGACTCGGTGACCCGCGAGACCGGCATACCCGACGAAGGACCGCGCACCTCCCGTACCACCCGGCTGCAGACGCAGCACGACACCTACGGCCAGGTGACCTCCGTCCTCGACACCGCGGGCTCCGACGTCCGCTGCACCAGGACGACGTACGACCGGTCGGCCGCGACCCTCGACTCCTGGATGCTCGCGTTCCCGTACCGGGTGCGCGGCTACAACGGCAGCTGTGCCGAGCCGACGTCCCTGATCAGCGGCAAGGACCAGTACTACGACGGCTCTACGCAGCTGGGCGCGCCGGTCACCAGGGGCGATGTCACCCGTACCGTCGCCGCGGTCAGGGCGTCGGGACCCGACACCATCACCGAGTCCACCGCCACCGAGGCCACCTTCGACGCCTACGGCAGGACGGTCACCGAGACCGACGCCAAGGGCAACACGGAGCGCACCGCCTACGCCCCGGCCACCGGGCGCCCCGCGACCGTCACCGAGACCAACGCGCTGGGGCACGAAGAGGTGACCACCCTCGACCCGGACCGGCAGCAGCCGGCGTCGGTGAAGGACGCCAACGGGCGTACCACGGTCAACGCCTATGACCAGCTCGGCCGGATCGTGAGCGTGCGGGAGGCGGAACAGGGTGCCGACGACCCGCCCGCGCAGACCTTCGCGTACGCCCTCGATCCCGAACACCGCCGGCCGCCGCTGATCACCACCCGCCAGCTCCAGTCGGGCGACACCTATCTGACCAACTGGAAGTACCTGGACTCGCTGGGCCGTGACCGCCAGGTCCAGGAGGTCTCCCCCGCCTCCACCGACAGCGCGAGAAAAACCATCGTCATCGACACGCGCTACGACGACGTGGGCAACACGGCCGCCGAGTCACTGCCCGTGGTCGCCCCCGGAGCACCCGGCAGCGCTCTGCTCTCCGTGCCCGGCGACCAGGCCGACGAGACCCGGCGCACCTATGACTCCCTCAACCGGGTGGTGCGCTCGGCCCGTTACGGCGACGGCAAGGAGCTGTGGGCCACCTCCATCGCGTACTTCGGCGATCGCGTCCGCGCCACCCCACCGCCCGGTGGCACCGTCACCAGCGCCTGGACCGACGCGCGCGGCCGCCAGATCCGCCAGCAGGAGGGCACCGGCGCCAACCCGGTGACCACCACCTACACCTACACGCCCGCCGACGAGGTGGCCTCCGTCACCGACCCGGCAGGGCACACCTCCACCAGCACCTACGACCTGCTCGGCCGCCGGATCTCGGGCGACGACGCCGACGCGGGCCCGTCCCGCACCGCGTACGACGCCAACGGGAACATCACCGCGGTCTGGGACGCCAGGACCATCGCCGCGGGCGCCGCCGGGCCGACGCTCTCCACCGACTACGACAAGCTGGACCGCCCCGTGGCGCGCTGGGAGGGCGCGTCGGGATCCGGTACCAAGGTGGGCAGCTGGGCGTACGACTCGGCCGCGATCGCCAACGGCATCGGCCAGACCGCGTCGATGACCACCCACCGTGACGGCAAGAACTACACCATCGCCGCCACCGGATACGACCCGCGCGGACGTGTCACCGGAAGGACCTGGACCTTCCCCGCCGGACTCGGCGGCTCGCCGCACCAGAAGACGTACACCGTCGGCTACGGCTACGACGCCGCCGATCACAAGGTCAGCGTCGAGTACCCCGACGAGCTCGCCGGCACTCCGCGCGAGAAGATCACCACCGCCTATGACGCGCAGGGCAACCCGACCACGCTGACCGGCGTCCAGACCGATCCGCTGACAGGCCACCAGTCCACCGTTCCCTATGTCTCGGCGACGGGCTTCGCGGCCGACGGCAAGCTCGCCTCCCGCGACTACGCCGATCCGCACCACAAACTGCGCCGGGCCTACGCCTACGAGAGCGACACCCAGCGCCTCTCCCGCATCCAGACGCTGATCGAGAAGCCCCTCTCCGACGAGATGGCGGCCCAGCAGGACGACACCTACGCCTGGGACAAGGCGGGCAACCTCACCTCGATCACCGACAGCGCCCTGCACAGCCCGGTGTCGTCCTGCTTCGACTACGACAGCCTCAACCGGCTCAGTCACGCCTGGACCACCCATCAGACCGACTGCTCAGACTCCGACTCCACCCTCACCCACGACGGCCCGGCGGGCTTCAACCAGTCGTGGACCTACACCGCGGACGGCAATCTCGCCTCCAAGCGATCCCTGCACGACACCGACACCTACGAATACAAGGACCCCGAGCACCCGCACGCCGTCACGAAGCAGGGCATCAGTTCGTACGAGTACGACGCGAACGGCGCCCTGAAGAAGAAGGTCGACGGGCTGGTCCCGACCGCCTACGAGTGGAACGGCCAGCAGGAGCTGGAGCAGGTCACCAGCAAGCTCATCGCGAAGACCGGCTTCGTCTACGCGCCGGACGGCACCCGCATGGCGCGGACCGACCCGGCCGGCGTCGCCACCCTCTACATCGAGGGCCAGGAGATCACCGTCGCCCTGGGCATCGCCAAGGCGACCCGCTTCTACCAGTCGGACGGCATCACCGTCGCCGCACGGCTGCCCGGCGGAGTCCTCACCTGGCAGCTCAACGATGTCCAGGGCTCCGCACAGGGCTCCGTCGCCGCGGGCACCGGACTGCTCAAGCGCACCTACTACACCCCGTACGGGGACATCCGCGCCGGATCGTCGCCGCCCCCCACCGACCACGGCTTCCTGGGCAAGGTCAAGGACCACACGACCGGTCTCAACGCGCTGGGCGCCCGTTACTACGACGCCGGGCTCGGCCGGTTCATCTCCACCGACCCCGCCCTCGACGCCTCCTCCTCACAGTCGCTCAACCCCTACGCGTACGGCTCCAACAACCCGGTCTTCTATCTCGACCCGACCGGCCTGTGGTCGCTGTCCAGCGCGTGGAACTCCGTCAAGGAAGGCGCGTCCGCGGCCTGGGACTGGGCCAAGGAGAACAAGGGCCTGATCGCGGACGTCGCCGTCGGCATCGGCGTCGGCATCGCGGTCGGCGCACTGTGCTCCACGGGCGTCGGCTGCCTCATCGTCGCGGGTGTCGCGGCCGGAGCCGCGGGCGCCGCCGCCGGATACGGCGTGGACGTCGCCGAGGGGAAGACCGACTTTTCGCTGGGCGGTCTGGCGACCCGGGTCGGAGTCGGGGCGGCAGCGGGCGTCCTCGGCGGCGCCATCGGCAAGGGTGTCGCGGCGGCAGCGCCGAAGGTGGTCAATGCCGTCGCCAAGACGACGGTCGGCAAGGCAGTCGCCTCCTCCAGCTCCAAGGCGGCGGCCACGGTCACCGGGGCGGCCGCCAAGACGGGGCGGGCCGTGGCCAATTCGCGGCTCGGCACCAAGGTCGCCGCGACCGCCAAGGCCGCCGCGGCCAAGGTCAAGGCGCTCGCCGGGCGCGGACAGCCCAAGGGCGAGACGGTCAATATCTCCACCGCGAAGGCGGCCACTCAGGCCGAGATCGACGCCATCCACGAGTACGCGAAACGCAGCAATGCCTGGCTCTCCCAGAACGGGCCCAAGACCATCCAGCCCACCAAGGGAACCCAGCTGGGCAAGGACTCCGCCGCCGCCCGCCGCGCCGAGCGGATCCGCGCGGACCGCGCCGGCACCCCGTACTCGGGGCAGGCGGGACACGTTCCCGACTCCGCGGTCTCCGGCACCGGGCAGCCACCCGCCGGCTGGCTCGACATGCCGGGCAAGTCGAATAGCATCGCTGGCGGTGTACTGGGATCCCGGGTCGGGAAGCTGATCCGTGGATACACCGTCGACGGAGGACCGCCACTGTGATGCCGCTGTGACACCGAGCGAAGCGACCGAGGTGCTCCTGCCACTCGCCGACCACGTCGGGCCACGGCCCGACGTGGCGGCGGTGGCGGGCACCCCCGCGGAGCACTTCCCGCCCGCACACCGGGAACTGCTGCTGGCCATGAACGGATTCACCGTCTACCACGGGACGTTCCGGATGCTGGGGATCGGGCGCGAGCTGCCTTCCCTGGACCTGGCCGCCTGGAATGCCCCGGAGACCTGGAGGTTCGCCTGGGACGACCGGATCGACCCGTATGTGATTTTCGCGGAGTCCGCGTTCGGGGACTCGTACGCCTACCGCCGCTCCCCGGACGGCGGCCTGGCACCGGAGGTTCTCTTCCTGGAGGGCGTGCTGCTGCAGCCCGAGCCGCTGGCCGGCTCGTTCGAGGAGTTCCTCGCCGATGAGTTCGTACGCAACGCCAGGAAGCCGTACGACCGGTACCTGCTCGGCGCGGTCGACCGGTCCGGCCCGATCGCGCCGGACAAGCACTGGACGTACGCGCCGTCGGTGGCCCTGGGCGCCGAAGAGGACCTGGACAATCTCACGGAGCTGCCCGCGGTGACGGAGAGGACCTTCGCGGGCGACCTGGCCACCGCCATGGAGAATGCCGTCACGGACCCGGTGGGGGTGGTGCCGTGGACCGACGACCGGGGCCGCGCCCGGCTCCGCGTGCTGTTCGGCACAGGGCACGAGGAGCCGGCGTAAGCGACCGTGTCTACAGGTGAGAGGTGATGGCGGGCATCAGGTCCTGGAAGGTTCGTCCGGTGGCGGGCTCACCGATGGCCGCCATCTGCCACCCACTGCCTGCCCGGTAGACCTTGGCCATGATCTGAGCGGTAGCGGTCCCGCCGCCGGTGAGGGTGTACCGGGCCAGCTCCTGGCCGTTGGTCTCGTCGACCAGACGGCAGAAGGCGTTCTGCACCTCGGCGAAGGTCTGTCCCGTGAAGGAGTTCACGGTGAAGATGATCTGATCGACATGGACGGGGACGCGCTGCAGATCAACGATGACCGACTCGTCGTCGCCGCCCTGACCCGCGCCGCCGACGAGGTTGTCACCGGTGTGGCGGACGGAACCGTCGTCGCTGACCAGGTGCTGGAAGAAGACGACGTCCACCGGCTTCTTGTCGGCGAAGAGCACCGCCGACGCGTCCAGGTCGATCTCGCGGGCGGTCATTCTGGCCAGGAATCCCTTGCGGGGAGCGGACTGCCAGCCCAGTCCCATCCGTACGACGCTCAGCGCGCCGCCGTCGGACTTGCTCAGGCTGATCTGCTGGCCTTTGGACAGGTTTACGGACATGTGGTGCCTCTTCGTTCGGGTGTGGTGGGCGATGGGCGCGCTGCGGGGTCAGGTCCGTGCGGACCGCGCCCCGCAGCGCGCTCTCAGACGTTTACGCCGAAGTCGACGGCAATGCCTGCCAGACCGGAGGCGTAACCCTGGCCCACGGCGCGGAACTTCCACTCCGTGCCGTGCCGGTACAGCTCGCCGAAGATCATTGCCGTCTCGGTGGCCGCGTCCTCGCTCAGGTCGTACCGGGCGAGCTCCGCGCCGCCTGCCTGGTTGACCACGCGGATGAAGGCGTTGCGTACCTGGCCGAAGCTCTGGCCGCGGCTCTCGGCGTCGTGGATGGAGACCGGGAAGACTATCTTCGCCACTTCGGCGGGGACAGCGGCCAGGTTCACCTTGAGGGACTCGTCGTCGCCCTCGCCCTCACCGGTGAGGTTGTCGCCGGTGTGCTCGACCGAACCGTCCGGGCTAGTGAGGTTGTTGTAGAAGATGAAGTGCTGGTCGGAGAGCACCTTGCCGCCGCTGTCCACCAGCAGGGCGCTGGCGTCGAGGTCGTAATCGGTGCCGGTGGTACTGCGTGCGTCCCAGCCGAGCCCCACGAGGACGGCGGTCAGACCCGGCGCCTCCTTGCTGAGCGAGACGTTTCCACCCTTGCCGAGGCTCACACCCATGTTGCTCCCCTTCTCTCTCCACTTAGGGAGCCTAAAACTACAGCACTGTAGAATGAGGTGGGAGGTGTGTGCCCATACCGGCTTGAATTCCCTCTCCCGTGTGACTGCCCGTCGATCGGAGGCGGACATGGAAAGGAGCTCCCGTCATGGCTGACCGCTCGCAGGACTCCGCTCCTGGCCCTCGCGTCCGCAGGCGCGGGCAGGGCGAACTGGAGGCGCAGGTGCTCTCCGTCCTCGGCTCGGCGCCGGGCCCGGTGACCGCCGGATGGGTGCAGGAGCGGCTCGATGGAGTTCTCGCGTACACCACGGTCATCACCATCCTGACCCGGCTGCATGAGAAGCAGGCGGTGACCCGCAGACGGTCGGGCCGGGCCTTCCTGTGGACGCAGGTGACCGACGAGGCCGGGCTCACCGCCTTGCGCATGCGCCGGCTGCTGGACAGGCAGAACGACCGGGGCGCGGTGCTGTCCAGTTTCGTATCGGCCCTCTCCCCGCACGACGAGCAGCTCCTGCGCTCGCTGCTGAACGAGCCCGGAGATCCGGAGCTTGAGCATCGCTAGGCGGAGAGGCCGAAGAGCTGGGTCCAGTACGTCCCCGCCGGGCCGCCGCCGGCGAAGCCGATCCCGAGGTGGGTGAAGTCCGCTTTGAGGATGTTGGCTCGGTGGCCAGGACTGTTCATCCAGCCCTGGACGACTTCGGCCGGGGAGCGCTGGCCGCAGGCGATGTTCTCGCCGATTCCGCGGTGGGTGCAGCCCGCGGCCCTGGCGCGGTCCCAGGGTTCGAGCCCTTCGGGAGACGTGTGGGAGTAGAAGCCGCGGGTGGCCATGTCGGTGCTGTAGGCCTGAGCCGCGGCGGCCAGGCGCGGGTCGTGGGCCAACGGCGGGAGCCTGGCTGCGGACCGCTCGGCGTTGGTACGAGAGAGAACCTCGGACACGGCTTGCGCCAGGCCGTCGGTCGTGAGCGGCCGGGCCCACAGAGCCGTCCAGTAGATGTCGCCGGAGCGGGTGTCGGTGGCGTGAGCCAGCCCGACGTCGGAGAACGCCGGGCTGACCAGGGGACGCCGGGTCTCCGCTCCGGTCAGGCAGTAGTCCAGGAACTCGGAGGGCGTGCGCGGGCCGGAGACCAGGTGCTCGGCGAGGGAGAGATAGGCGTACCCGCGGGTGGTGATGTGCTGGAAGACGGACCGCCCGTCCGGGCCCTCGGCGCCGAGGCGGCCTTGCCGGGCCATGGCTGCGGCATGCGCCTGGGCCGCCGCGGTGAGCCGTGGCTCCGTCGCCACCGCGGGGGCACCGGCCCTGGCGCGCTCGGCGTTGACGAGCGAGGCGAAGCCGTCTGCGTGGCGGCCCGCGCCGGTCTGCGCAGTGGTGGTCTGTGCGGTGTGGGTCAGTCCGGTGGTGGTCTGTGCGGTGAGGGTCTGTGCCGCGTCGAGTGCAGTGCCGTCATCCGCCACGTCGACGCCGAAGTCGCGGGCCACGCCCGCCAGGCCGTCCGCGCATCCCTGCCCGAGGGCGCGCAGCTTCCATGTGCCGCCGCGGCGGTAGATCTCCGCGAGCAGCAGCACGGTTTCGTGCGTCGGCCGTGGCGGGTCGAACCGGGCCAGCCGGCGTCCACCGGGTCCTGTGACGTGCAGCGTGGGGGCGGGAAGACGACCGAGTGGGGCACCGGGGTCGGCGGGGCTGATGACCACCGTGACGCGGCTCGCTCCGGCGCGAAGGCGCTGCCGGTCCACCGTGACGGTGCCGGAGTGGAGACGGATGCCGGGAGCCGAGGGCTGGTTGAAGAAGACGAAGTCGCCGTCGCCTTCAACCTTGCCGTCATCGCCGGTGATCAGCACGGACAGATCGAACGGACCCGGCACATCGACGGTGAGGGTGCCGTCGGGCAGGGGCACATTCCCCCCGGGAACCAAGTCGCTCATCCGTACCGCCTCTTGTCCTGACCGCCCCTGCGGCCGGCTGGGGCTCTGTCAGGACAACGCGGTGCGGACACGTCATGGTTCCTGGAACGCAGGCGGGCCCGCGGCCGAGTGGAGCGGGCCCGCCCTGCTTCAGTTCCGGGCCTTGAAGCGGTCGAGGGCGGCCACGCCCGCGGCGGCGAGAGCGATCTGGATGGCCCACTCGACCCAGTCGACGCCGTCGGTGTCCGCGACGCCGAGACCGCCCGCGACACCTGTGCCGACGAGGGCCGCGACGATACCGACGGCGATCGTCCAGAGGAAACCGATACGCTGCCGACCCGGCAGGACAAGCCGCCCCAGCATGCCGATGACGATACCGATCACGATCGCGCTGATGATGCTGGAGATCTCCATGAGTGCTCCTTTCGGCACGTTCTCTGATCCGTATGCCCGTCACGGCACCGGCCACGCGTCCTGGTCGCCGCCGGCCGTCCACAACGCCCCACCCCGTTCTCCGCATTCAGGCAGCTAACGGAAGAGGCGGGTGGGAACAGCTGTGGCCAGGGCTCGGTAGCCGGTGGGGTTGAGGTGCAGCCAGTCGCCGTCGTGGAGGTCGGGGCCCAAGCGCGTGAGGTGGGCCGGGTCGCGGACCGCGCGGTCGAAGTCGATGACCGCGTCGAACCCGCCGCTGGTGCGAATCCAGGTGTTGACCTCCTGCCGCGCCGCCTCGCGATGGCCGGCGGGGTCGTCGTAGGCGACGTTGCCGCCGAAGGGCGTCAGCGTCGCGCCGTAGACGCGGATTCCCTGGGCATGGGCCCGCACGATGATCTGCTGGTACGCGGCGATCAGGTCGGCGGCGACGCGCTGCTGGGCGGCCGGGGTGGCCGCGGCGGTGCCGATGTCATTGACGCCCTCGAAGACGATCAGCCAGGCGACGCCGCTGCGGGCCAGGACGTCGCGGTCCAGGCGGGCGAGGAGGTTGGGGCCCAGACCGTCGTTGAGTACGCGGTTGCCGCCGGCGGCCTGGTTCAGTACCGCGACGTCGGCGGTGGTGGGCCGGCCCCTGAGCCGGTCCAGGAACTGGTCGGGCCAGCGGTTGTTGGCGTTGGTGGTGGAGCCGCGGCCGTCGGTCAGCGAGTCGCCCACGACGGCGACCGCCGCGGTACCTGCGGGAGAGAGGACTTCGACGTCGCTGAGCAGGTACCAGTGGTTGACGGGGGTCGCCGCGGGCAGGGCCCGCTCCCGCGTGTGGTCGCCGTTCTGGAGGTAGGAGGTGGTGCGGGAGCCCGGGTGCGAGGTGAGGGCCAGGGATGCCTGCCCTTCGGCCAGGTAGGTCGTCACGGTCAGGTTGGATCCGGGCCGCACGCCGAAGCCCAGCGGGTCGGAGACCAGTTGCGCCCCGACCGGGACGGTCGCGGTCTCCCGTCCGGCGAAGGTCACCTTCCGCGCAGTGCCCGGCTCGATCGCGTCGATCCCGGCTCGCCCGTCCAGCGGGAGCGCCACGGACACCGCCGTGAGGGACAGCGGGGTGTCACCGAAAGCGTTGGAGAAGCGCAGCCGGATGTACTCGCCGCCGGTGGAGACGCGTACGGTCTGCCGCAGGGTGGTGTCGACCAGGACGGCACTCTCCCCGGTGAATGGCGCGGGCGGCATGTTGTGGGGCTCGGTGAGCTGTGGCATCGCGGTCCAGGTGTTCACCCACTGGCGGCCGGACGCCGATGAGTTCGTGACCCCGGTCGTGGCCCCGGTCGTGGCCCCGGTCGTGGTGCCGTCGGCGGATTGTCCGCCCATGTCCTTGGCCCTTACCGGGAACGCCGTCGAGACGACGGCGAGAACGAGACCGAGTACGAGGGCGGCCGTGGCTATCAGCTGGGCGAACGGCAATCTTCTCGACGGTTTCACTGGCACAGTGCCTTCCTCTGGAAAGTCTCGGGCGATGGTGGACACGTCCTGGCGTCGTTCAGCAGACGGAGTTGGTCTGGGTGAGCAGGCCCAGCCGCCACGGGAGTTGCGAGTAGTCACCGCTCGCGCCTGAAGGAACTGGGCAGCGAACTTGCCGAGTTCAGAGGCGAACTGCTGGTGCAGGACGTCTCACTGGGGGATGCGTCAGCTGACCCGGGTCTCGACGCGGTACAGCGTTCGGCCGAGAAGGCTGCGGTGGCCGAGGTCGCTGCGGTGGCCGTGGTGGCCGCTCCCGGTGGCGGGGCGGTGACAGCACCGACGGCCAACAGCCCAAGGATCAGACCGCTTACGAACACGCGCGTACGCGGAATCCTCACGAATTGCCCCTCTCAGCAGGGAACCCCGGAGAGATCGTGACATGAACACGACTCTTATGGAAGCGCTCCCACCGGCGCCTCCCCCACCCCCGCCACCTCCCTCGCCGAGCTCCCCCACCGAGGCAACACCGCCCACAGACTGCCTACTGACCGCCTGCCGCGAACGAGGCGCGGTAGGCCCGAGGGCTGGTGGCGAGGCGTGAGGCGAAGTGCTGGCGCATGGTGATCTCGCTGTTGAAGCCGGTACGGCGGGCGACCTCGGGCATCGGCAGGTCGGTGTGTTCCAGGAGTTTCTGCGCGGCGGCGATGCGCTGGTCCAGGAGCCAGCGCACGGGTGTCGTGCCACCCGCCGCGGCGAAGTGGCGGGCGAAGGAGCGCGGTGACATGCCGGCGTGGGCGGCGAGGCGTGCGACGGTCAGCGGTTCGTGGAGGTGGCGGAGCGCGTATTCACGTACGGCCGCGAGGGCGTCGGCGTCGCGGTCGGTGCGCGGCGTGGGGTGCTCGATGAACTGGGCCTGGGTTCCGGTGCGGAACGGGGCGGTGACCATGGAGCGGGCGATCGTCGCGGCGGCCTCCGCGCCGTGGGTCGTACGGACGAGGTGCAGGCACAGGTCGATGCCGGCGGCCGTACCGGCGGCGGTCCACAGTGTGCCGTCGTTGATGAACAGCGCGTCGGGTTCGACGGTGACGCGAGGGTGGTGGGCCCGGAGCGGCTCGGCCAGGTTCCAGTGCGTGACCGCGCGGCGGCCGTCGAGGAGTCCTGCCTGGGCGAGCGTGAACGCGCCGCCGCACAGGGCGGCGATGGTGGTGCCGCGCGTGTGTGCGCGGCGCAGGGCTGCGAGCACTGGTTCCGGCGCGGGGGTGAGGTGGTCGTCCAGGCCTGGCACGAGAATCAGGTCGGCACGGGCCAGCCAGCCCAGGGTGCGGTCGGGGGTGAGGCTGAGCCCGCCGCGCATGGGGACGGCGGTGGCCTCGGCGGCAACGCGGCGCAGGTCAAAGGCGGGGACGCCACGGTCCGTGCGGTCCGTGCCCCAGACCTCGGTGATGACGGAGACGTCGAAGGCCCGGATGCCCGGGAAACTGACGAGGGCGACGCGGTGCGGGCGGGTGGTGGCAGCCATATTGGCAGTAAACCATCGATCGATGGCTTTCCCCCCTCTGGGGATCGACCGACGGGGGCGGCAGCATCGTGGGCATGGAGATTACGGAGAACGCGGCGCTGATTGTGGTGGACGTACAGAAGGGGTTCGAGGAGCTGGACTTCTGGGGCGGCCGGAACAATCCGGAGGCCGACGAGAACATCACCTCGCTCATCGACGCATGGCAGACCACGGGGCGGCCGGTCGTCTTCGTGCGGCACGACTCGGCGAAGCCGGGCTCGCCGCTGCGGCAGGGGCAGGAGGGGAACGAGTTCAAGGAGTACGTCGAGCAGCGGCGCGGAAAGGGAATTGCGTCGGAGCTGCTCGTGACGAAGAGCGTGAACTCGGCCTTCTACGGGACGCCGGACCTGGACGCGTGGCTCAGGGCGGAGGGGATCTCGCAGTTCGTGGTGAGCGGGATTCAGACCAATATGTGCGCGGAGACGACGGCACGGATGGGCGGGAACCTCGGCTATGACGTGCTCTTCGCGCTGGACGCGACGTACACGTTCGATCTTGAGGGCCCGTTCGGCTGGCGGCGGTCCGCGGCCGAGCTGGCGCAGACCTCGGCCGTGTCGCTGCACGGCGGCGGTTTCGCGACGGTGGTGACGACGAAGGAGGTCGTGGCCGCGGCGGCAGGTGCCCTCCCCCGCGAGCGGGGGAGGGCACTCCCGTAACCGCGCCCTGTCGGCTGCTTACCGGCCGGCCGTCATGGAGAGAGCGCGGGCACCGAACCGGGTCAGGCGGTGGCGCAGGTGCTACCGCTGAGGGTGAACGCGGTCGGGGCGGTGTTGGTGCTGCCCTTGTTGCCGATGAAGCCGACGGTGACCGAGCCGCTGGCGGGGATGGTGGAGGTGTAGGAGGCGGGGCTGATGCTCACCGTGCCGCCGTTCTGGGTGGGGGTCCCGCCCCACATGTTGGTGACGGTCTGGCCGTTGGCGAAGGCGAAGGCGAGCGTCCAGCCGCTGATGGTGGTGGTGCCGGTGTTGCGGATGGTGATCTCGCCCTGGAAGCCGCCAGGCCACTCGTTGCCGACGCGGTAGCCGACGGAGCAGCCCGCGCCGGGGGTGCCACCGCCCTTGGCGGTGGTGACGCTCACCGTCGCCGAGCGGGCCGAGCGATTCCCGGCCGCGTCGCGGGCGTAGACGGCGAAGCTGTACGTCGTGTCGGCGGTGAGACCGGTCACGGTGACCGTGTTGGTGGCGGAGGCGGCGACCGTGGTCTCGGAGCCGCCACTGATGCGGACGATGTCGTAGCCGGTGACGCCGACGTTGTCGGTGGCGGCGGTCCAGGCGAGGGTGGCGGAGTTGGCCGTCACGGCGGAGGCGGCCGGGGTGCCGGGGGTGGTCGGGGCCTGGGTGTCGCCCGGGCCGCCGCCGCCGTAGATGGTGGCCTCCCGGGAGGTCTGGGCGATGCCGTTGGCGCCGTGGAAGATGCGCTCGCCCCAGGAGCTGAGTTGGTTGGGGTCGAAGGCGATCGCCAGGTCGAGGATCGGGTCGGTGTTGCCGCTCCAGGACCAGGCCAGGTAGCCGAGCCGGAGTTGCTGGGCGGCGGCCATCATGGTGTTCTCGTCCGGGTCGCCGTATTGGTCGGGAGGGCCTCCGAACTCGCCGATGAGGATGGGCAGTTTGGCGTTGACGAAGGCGTTCAGGTAGTCGTTGATCTCCGCGGCGGTGTCGTAGACGCTGTACATGTGGATCGAGAAGATCAGGTTGCCGGTGAGGTCGGCGTCGTAGACGGCCTGGGCATTGGCGCGCATGACCCCTTGCCAGTCCTGCCCCCAGTTGGGGGCGTCCACCATGATCGTGTGCTGGAACCCGGCGTTGCGCAGCTTCTCGATGGCGGCGATCGTGGGCGCGGTCCAGCCGGCGGGGTTGGTGTTGCCCCAGGGCTCGTTGCCGATGTTGACGATGATGTAGTTCTCTTCGCCGGTGAGCACGCCCTTCAGGCCGATCCAGTAGTCGGCCGCCTGGTCGAGCGAAGCGGCTGCGGCCTCCTCGCCGTAACCGGTGGTGTCGTGCACCTCCAGTACGCAGATGAGCCGGTTGGCCTTGCACTGGGCGATGATCCCGGCCACGTCCTGGGGGCTGTTCTTGCTCCAGCGGTGGCCGTTGGAGAGGACGACGCGGACGGTGTTGGTGCCGAGCGCCTTGACGTCGGCCAGTGACTGCGTCTCGCCCGGGTACCAGGTGTGGGCGTGGTTGACGCCGCGCATGATGAAGTCGTTGCCATTGCCTTCGAGCAGGCGGCCGTCGCTGATGTGGAGGCCGGCGGCCAGGGTGCCGGGTGGCTGGGCCTGGGCGGCGGCCGGGGTGGGGGCCCCGAAAACGACGAGCCCGAGGAGGGTGACCAGTGCGGTCAGCAGGGCGGTGACGGAGCTCTTTCGTGCCGTACTTCTTGTTGTTCTCACTGCGACTCCAGAGAGTGAGCGCCAAGAAACCTGAGCGTCAGAAGAAACGTGGGAGCGCTCCCATACAGCCACTTGGTCAGGAACACGTCAAGACATCGCGCACGCTCCGCCGCTTCGGACGTGGCGGGCGCTTCGCGGGAAGTCCTTACCTACTCGCCGGTGGCCCCGCTCCCTGATGACCGCCAGGTTCGCCCGTGCGGCCGGCTCGGGAGGCCGAGGACACCGTCCGCCGCAGTCGTACGGGCCGCTGCGAGGACCGCGCTGACCGGTCCCGCGGAGAAGGCGGTCGTCGGCATGGCGCGGAAGCCCCGGCCGCCTGGGCCGGAGCAGTGGCCCGCCCGTACGCCAAAAAGCCCCGGCCGCCCGGCGCGGGTCTCAGAGGAGGCGGCGCACGGCCTCGACGATCGCCCGGCGGCGCTCGTCCTGACTCTGGTCGCGTGTCGCGGATGCGGGCATGGACATGGCGTTGCTGGGCCCCCAGGCCGTGGAAATGGCCAGGACGAGGGTGAGCAGAGCCGCCGGGGTGAAGCTGGAACCTATCCCCTTCTCGCTCTGTACGTACGCGAGCGAGTCGAGCTTGGTGCTGGGTGCCGGGGACGCCACCGCAGGGTCGCGCTCCTCGTTGCCGCCACGCTCCAGACGGTGCCAGGTTGCCAGGCGGACGACCTCGGGGTGCTCCTGGCAGAAGTCGAACAGCCGCCCCGCGTAGCCGGGCAGGTCCTCCGGGGCGAAAGGGACCATGTTCAGTCCGCGGGCGACATGGGCCTCGAAGACCGCGTCGAAGAGTTTGTCCTTGCTGCAGAAATAGACATAAATGAGGTTCTTGTTCGCCGAAGCCGCCGCAGCGATTCGGTCCACCCGGGCCCCGGCGATCCCGTGCGCCGCAAACTCATCGGTCGCGGCCTGGAGGATGCGGGCCTTCGTGGCTTCTGCTCGGGACGTGGGGGGCATGGAGGGCATGCTATCGGTGGACTAACCAGTTATATCTGTCCTCCGAGAGCGGTCGGAAAGCATGCGCGGGCCGGACTGCTGTGGGCCTACGCATGGGGACAGCGTAATTGACTAACCAGTTACTCTTTGGTCATGACTCAATCTGACAGCCTCCTGAACGAGTTGGCAGCAGGCAAGTACCTGCTCCTCACCACATTCCGCCGCGACGGGAGGGCGGTACCCACGCCCGTATGGGTGATGCGTGACGGCGATACGCTGGCTGTGTGGAGTGCGGCGGATGCGGGAAAGGTCAAGCGCATCCGTAATGGCGGGAGGGTCACCGTCGCGCCGTGCGACTGGCGCGGTAACGCACTGGGTGAGGCCGTGCAGGGGGTCGCCGAGTTGCCGCCCGCGGCCGATACTCGGCACTACACCGAACTGATGAAGCGCAAGTACGGCATGGCGGCGCGGCTCGGGCTGCTGGGCAGTCGGTTGAGGGGCGGGCGGAACCGCACTGTGGGAATCCGCGTCCGCCTCGCCGAGTGAACCTCCGGCCACTCCGGCGGCCCGGAGTACGACCCATCGGTCATCTCGGCAACGAACGTCCGGTACGGCTCGGGAAAGCACTCTCGCTCGTACACCAGGTGTTGTCCGCCCTCGGTTACGCGCACCAGGCGGCGCTGCCCGCCCGCGCATCCCGCGTGCCGGACACCCGCCAGAGGCGGTTGCTTGCGCCGGTCGGCGATGCATGCGGGCCCCGACATGCACGCAATCAGGCATTCCCGTATTTTTGGGCATAAGGCAAGATTCTTTCCCGCGCTGAGCTCAGGCGCCATTTCTAGCGATATCGGCGCTTCACCGCATCCCAGAGGACGAGGCGTGCGGTCACGGCGCGTCCGTCCTGCAGTTGTAGAACCGCCCGGCCGACAACCCGTCAGCCGTCGTGGACAGAAGCTTCCGGATACGTGGTGTGGACCGCCTGCGGATCGTGGACGCCTTGATCTTTCCGCACATTCCCGGATTCTTTGTCGCCACACCGGCACACCGGTCTACATGATCAGCGAGAAGGCGAGCGACGTGATCCTCCGCGACGCGGCTCGCTCCGCCAGAGCCCCCATCGCACCCGGCGAACTCGCCACACCCGGCCAACTGACGCACGGCCCGCCCGTGCAGTGACGCACGTCCCTGCGAACGGACCGGGACAGACTCAAGGAGGAGTACACGATGGGCATGAAACGACGCACCCCCCGGCGATCCGGCTCGGGACACCGCTCCTCCCTCGTCCTGCGGATTCTCGCCGGCGTCGCGGAGTACATCGACCGACGCAACGGCTGGGACAAGCTGGCCGTCACCCCAGGCCTGCTCGTTCTCGTCGGTCTGCGCGAGAGGCTTCGCGAGAGGAACCTCCACGACACCACCCGACTGCCCTCCGTCGATCTTCCCGACCCCGCGCCGCCCTCAGAGAGCCACAAGGTCAACCGGACCGCCGACGGCAGCCACAACGACCTCGACGAGCCACGTATGGGCATGGCCGGAACCCGCTTCGGCCGCAACATCCCGCTGGACAGAATTCCGCCGGCCACGCCCGAGGACGTGCTGTCCAGGCCGAATCCGCGCGAGGTCAGCCGTGCCCTGCTCACCCGCCGGCAGCTGATCCCGGCCGAGTCGGTCAATTCCCTGGTCACCGCCTGGCTGCAGTTCATGATCCGCGACTGGATCAGCCACGGTACGAGCCCCGAGGAACGGCCCTGGGAAGTGCCTCTCATGGACGACGACCCGTGGCCGGAGCGCCCGATGACGATCATGCGGACACCGGACGACCCGACCCGGGATCCGCAGGTACCCCCGGGGACGCCCGACACCCGCGTCAACGTCTCCTCCCACTGGTGGGACGCCTCCCAGGTCTACGGATCGAACGGCGAGGAACAGCGCCGGCTACGCACCGGCGCGCTGGGCAAGCTGCATCTGTGGGATGACGAGCAGACTCCGTTTCCCTCGGATCCCGCTCGCGATCCCTCGCGGGTTCCCGGTTTCTGGCTGGGCCTGGTAATGATGCAGAACCTGTTCGCACAGGAGCACAACGCCATCTGCGAACACCTGCACTGGGCATACCCGTCCTGGGACGACGAGGAGCTCTTCCAGCGTGCCCGGCTCGTCAACGCCGCGCTCCTTGCCAAGATCCACACCGTGGAGTGGACACCGGCCGTGATCAGCCATCCCACCACGGTCAAAGCCCTGCGAGCCAACTGGTGGGGCATGGCGGGTGAACGCGTCCACGATCTGTTCGGTCGTATCAGTGAAAGCGAGGTCGTCAGCGGCATCCCCGGCGCCAAGACGGACCACTACGGCATCCCGTACTCCCTCACCGAGGAGTTCGTGGCCGTCTACCGCATGCATCCGCTCGTCCGGGACGAGTGGCACCTGCGCTCCATCACCGACAACGCGACCTTGCGCCACTGCACCTTCCGCGACATCGCCGGGCCCGAGGCGCTGAAGGTGCTGGGGACGACGGGGATGGCAGACCTGTTCTACAGCTTCGGCACGCTGCACCCCGGCCTCGTCACCATGCACAACTTCCCGAAGTTCCTGCAGGAGTACGAGCGTCCGGACGGGCATCTGCAAGACCTCGCCGCCACCGACATACTGCGCAGCCGGGAGCTGGGTGTTCCCCGCTACAACGAGTTCCGGCGGCTGCTGCGGCTGAAGCCGGCCCGGCGCTTCGAGGACTTGACGGACAACCCGGCGTGGGCAAAGGAGATCGAGCAGCTCTACGACGGCGACATCGAGAAGGTCGACCTGATGGTCGGGATGTACGCGGAGAAGCTTCCGAAGGGATTCGCCTTCAGCGATACAGCGTTCCGTGTCTTCATCCTGATGGCCTCGCGTCGGTTGAACAGCGACCGCTTCTTCACCGAGTACTACAGGCCTGAAGTCTATTCCAAGGCCGGTATGGCCTGGATCGACGACAACACCATGGTGTCGGTGCTGTTGCGTCATCACCCGGAGCTGCGCACAGCCCTGGCGGGGCTGAAGAACGCGTTCGTGCCGTGGCACACCGCTGCGGGCAGCACCACGAGTTCCTGACGATCGGTGGGCGGAACCAGCAGCCCTCCCCTGCGGCGCCGGACGGAGCAACCCTCGGTTGCGTGGAACAGACGCGGACCTGAGCCTGATGCCATGAGGAACAGACCCAAGGTGGTCGTCCAGCCACCGGACAGCCGTGGGCTACGCGAAGTCGCCATCAGCGGCACGACGGTGGGCAGCGCCTGGTCGCTGCGCGAGCTGCGAAAAATCCTCAGTCGCACTGGCTACCCGCGAGACACGAACGTGGAAGACCGGACATCCATATGCTGGCGCGGCGCAGACAGCGAAACGTGGCCCGATCGCACGTGGCGAAGGCGCACGACCATCGCACTCATGATGGCCGGGCTGCTCGGATCCATGATGCTGCTGGCCGCTGTCGGAAGCCCGGATGCCGTCGGCGCGCTCACTTTCGCGGGAAGAATCACCGGTTACCTGTTCGTCGTCTTGGGCGTCGTGGAGGGTGTGGCCGCACTCGCAGTGCTCGATTATTGGGGAAAGCGCCAGTTGAGCTTCTCCGGAGCGGTGGTCCTGCTCGGGGCGCTCATCGCGCTGGGCACCGACAGCCTCCTACTGTTCATGTGGCTCCAGGAAAGGGAATACACACGTTACCTGCTGGCATATTTTCCGCTCTGGTGCTGGTCTTTGTGGGCGCTCTGGTTGCTCATCCGTGAAAAAGCGTGGAGGGGAACTCCGCATCCTAAGAAATTTGCGGCAGGCGTAGCTGCTACAACACTCCTGGCCGCTGTCAACCTAGCCTATTCCGCAGTCTACCAACCCACATCTGCTCCCGTCCTTTTCAGCCTGACGGCTAAATTCGGGACACCGCGAATCGATCCTGAACGTCAGATCATCCATCTCCCGCTGATCCTTCAGGTGAAAAACACTGGACAGATCCCAGCATACATTATTAGCGATGAATATTCAATTAAGGGACTCACGGCTGATTTTTCCGAGAATGCTGGAGAACTGAGGGAGCGAAGAGAGGCCATGGAGTCCAACTCCGACGTGCGGCTTTACACCGGCATCCCCAAAGAGCACACCATAAGTGCTGGACCGTTTTATGGGCCAGGCAGCTATCTCGAACCAGGCGAAGAATATAGCGAGGAGAAGGTGGTCCAGCTACCCAGGGCTGCCAGATATGACACAGTAGAGGCCGCCCTTACCATCGAGCTGATGAGAAAAGATCGAGGGAAGGTCGATCTGGAAGAGTTCATCGACTCGCACCCTTCATGGCACAAGAATGAAGGGGCCTTTTATTGTCCCCCCGATGAATGCTGGGAACATATCGCATATCGCGCAAGACTGCACCACAACAACAACATTATCAATGTCACGCGTCGGCCGGTGTATGTAACCTCCATCTGGGGCGTGAAGCCCTCAAAGTCCGATTCTGTAACAATCATCTCATCGTCGCCCGACTTCAGGCCAGGATCCCTGAAGTATTACACGAGGGCCGAAAATGAGAGCGAAAGGGAAAAGGAAAGATATGGTGTTGTCACTGTTGATGCACAAGCGGCGGTACCCTTTGCGGCATTGGTGAATCCTTCGGAGGCCTGAGGGTGATTTCGTAACGGCTGGGCAGTTATGTTTGGATCACCGCGGACCAGCAGTGTTTGAAGTGCCGATATGCAGCCCAGCGACTCGGCGTCTCCGCCACCTGGTGCCGCCGGCTCGCCCGCGTGAGCTCAGGCTTCCCTCCCAGGGCATGGCGCCCGGGTTGCGGGATATAGCGAGGGGGCGAAGAGTTGGTTTTGTAACGCCTGTGACCGTTGAGCTATGGATCTCCGGTGACTTGGGCCGCCTCGGGGCCGAGCAGCACATCATCAGCGCACTTGGAACCATCATGGCCAAAACCCCCCGGCGACAAATCTCCCGCATTGTCGGCGCGTCTTGCTTGGCTACCGCGCTCGCACTGCCGACAGGCCTGGCCACCGCTGTGGCAGCGCCTGCTGCCCTCGCTCAAGCTACGACGGCAGCACCTGGCCAACCCTCACCGCCACCCCCACCACCGGACCCGCAAGAACCGGAGCCCCCAGAACCGCCAGAGCCTCAAGAACCGCCGGAGCCACCACCGGAGCCACCACCGCCACCACCGGACCCACAAGAACCCGAACCCCCAGAACCGCCGCAGCCACCCCCACCGCCGCCACCCCCACCACCGGACCCACAAGAACCCGAACCCCCAGAACCGCCGGAGCCACCACCGCCACCACCACCGGACCCACAGGAACCTGAACCGCAAGAGCCGGCAGAACCCGAGCCACCGCCGGAGCCACCCCCACCCCCACCGCCGGACCCCGACGGGCCAGATGACCTTGCGGAGCTGAAGAAGGAACTGGGGGATGCGGTAGCGGAACTGAGGGCACCGAAGGAGGTGAAGGAGAAACTGACCAAGGTGCTGCCCGAGACGCTGGAAGTAATCGAGGACCCGGAGACGGCGCCGAAGAAGCGGGCCACGTACACAAGGATCGTGGAGGGGATCACCACAACGCTCAAAACAATCGAGGACCCGAAGACACCGCCGAAGGAACAGGCCACATACACAAGGATCGTGGAGGGGATCACCACAACGCTCAAAACAATCGAGGACCCGAAGACACCGCCGAAGGAACAGGCCACATACACAAGGATCCTGGAGGGCATCACCTATACCCTGGAGAACATCCAGAACCCGCCCCTGCCACAGGGTAACCCGCCGCAGGAGAAGCGGGCGCACCACACAAGGGCTATGGAATTGGCCACCACCACGCCGGTAACAGTCCACGCCCCGAACCTGCCGCCCGCGGAGCGGGCCACGTACATGAGGATCGTGGAGACGATCACCTACACGGTGAACAAAATCCAGACCCTACCGCAGGAGGAGCGGGCGTCCTTCGCGAGAGTCGCGGAATTGACCACCGCCGCGCTCGTAGCAGTCCAGGCTCCGAAGACGAGGCCGAAGGATCCAGAGGATCAACTCGCAATCGAGAAGACCGTGAAGGAGACCGGCAACACGCTGGCGGCAACCCAGGAGCCGAAGGCGTCGCAGAAGGAGCGGAACGAGGCAAAGAAAAAGCTGGACCAGCGGACCCGCTCGCTCCAGAATTCTCAATTTCTGGAACTCATGAAAGAAGTTAAGCGCCACAAGGCCCCCGCAGCCTGTATCAAGGAAATAAAGAGCCGAACGCTTCAGACTGGTTGGTCAGATGGATCTCTCTGGGGTCTTGGTGATTCGTTGTGCGCTGCGACGGTAGCTGAGGGCGCCCGCCAAGACAGCGGCCGGTGGAGTGCACTATTTGAATGCGTGCAACGACACCCGTTCTCTACGTGTGTGGTTCACATTCCCAAAGACTGAAAGCGCCCGCGACTCAGCTCCACGGGGTGACGGTCAGACGGATCCTCGCGTTTTCGCCGAGAATCGGCCCGGCACTGCGCGGAAGCGGGATGCAGGCCACCCACACATGGCTGCGGGGGTCCTCGTCGCCCAGTGGTTCGCCGCTGAGGTCAAGATCCCTGATCGCGCCTGGGATGGCGGAATTCCATGCCGCCCAGATTCCCGGCACGGACTGCCTCGTGCCGACGTCCACGATCAGTATGTCGTCGAAGTCGGCGGCCTGTTCGAGATGATCCCCGAGCAGGAGAATTCCGCGGCGCTCCCGCAGCGACAGAATCCTCAGGTGAAGGGCATACCGCATGGCAGGGCTGCCATGCGGTCGCGACAGGACACTGCCGAGAAAGACTGTCGTCAGGGGGACAGCCCCGTCGGGTCCGTCGTCAGCCGTGGCACCGTCCGGCCGATCCGGCGGTTGGCCCGTCAACTGGATCGGGCACCAGTGGGACGCCAATCGTTCGTGCATCACAATGGGCAGGCCACGTACGGACAGCTGCACCTCCGCCTGCCAGGTGACGCCGCCTTCCTCGGAGGGCAACTGGTGGCTGACGAGGTCGGCCTCCACTTTCCGGTCGCCGAAGAGGAAGCGGCGCAGATTTTGATATCCCTCTTCCGAGTTGACCAGGCCATAGCGCCCGCTGTGACTGCGATGTACGAAGGCGGTGTGTGCCCCTGGCACGCGGGCCTTCTCGATCTGCACCAAACCGTCGCTCCTGGCCCCCACCGCGGCTGCGGAGAGCCCCATCGCGACCTCGTAGTCCTTAGGATTCGTGCCCACCAGACAGAAGACTCGCTCCTTGGCAAACGCTCCGTTGCCCTGAGGCATCTCGCGAGCGCTCCAGGATTCGGGAGGACCGTCGGGATCCACGTCGTCCTTGGGTGTCAGATACTCGTACATGCGCCGAGGACCGAAAATGTCCGCACCATTGATGCCGACCGCGTCGCGGACTTTCTCCAGCAGCCCGAATCCAATGTCGAAGGCGATGCCGCCGTGCGGGGTGCCATACGTGAACAGCTTGTCGACACAATCATTGGGGTCGCGCCCCAGGTCGGGCAGAATCTTCTGCACGAGGCAGCGGCAGATGAGTCCTCCCATGGAGTGAGCCACGAGGTGGACTCGGGGAGCGCTGGTCTTCTTCCGAAGTCTGTCGATCAGCCGCATGAGGTCCAGCGCAGCGTCCTCAAGCCGGAACGGCTTGTCCTCACCGCCCCATGTGGTCCCGGACGCATCGTAGAAGCGGTGTACCCAGATGCTGTCAGGCGGAATGTGTTCGTGGGTCTCGAGATAGGAGTCCTGGCTGCCCTCGACGAGAATCTTGTATCCCTCGTCGAGGTGGAGCCGCAGCAGCGGGCTCTCGAACTGGTGAAAGCTGGGGTCGTTGTCCGCCCCGATACGTACGTGCGTGGACCCTTCATTGAAGCCATAAAAGGGATCCTTGACGACGCTGTTGATCCCTGAAGTGTCCCCGGCGAATCCGCGGACGTATACGATAGGGAGCTTCATTCGCTCGGGTATGATAGTCATGAGCTTCTCCGCGGCGTGCGGCGTGTGACGTGTGACCCTACGTTTTCACCATGTGCGGCGCCTTGCTCACATTCAGATTCGGTCAGCCGGGGCCTGGTGGCGCCAACGCGCTTTGACCTCATGCCCCTGTACGTCTGCTCGACCTCGCCGGTAATTGCACGATACCGCCAGATTGCCGACTTGATTGAATTGTATGTCCGCCCGTCCGGGCGGACCACTGGAGCAGTCCTGCGCAGCGAATCCCTGGGCCGCGAACCGGCGACTGACGGACATTCAGCCATCCCTCAAGGAGGGCGCCGCGCACACACATCTGCGGCGCCGGCTGCTGCGGGACCGTACGAACAGCGGACGGCACGGCGATAAGTGCGTGGAAGTGGAGAGCCGGCGGAAGGCGACGACGCCACAGCGCCACCCCACCCTGATCAGCGCGACACGCCGGGGCGTCGGCCGCATCGCGGGGCCTTGGCCGTGGGTGCCGTTGCACAGCCCATTACTGCCCTAGACTCCGTCGCGTACGAAATGCCCCTTATGTCCATATTGGGTGCCGACGGGGCTGGCGGCGCCACCCCGTGTCCCTGCCAGCACGTCCCCATACGCCTCCGTGAAGGGATCATTCATGGTTGCCAAGAAGAAGACCGCGGCGTCCAACAACGCACCCGAGCAGGACAAACTCGTCGCCTCTCTCCGGCAGTTCATCCGGACCAAGGGGCAGAAATACCTCACTGATGCGAACGTGACCAGCATCGGTATCGGCTACGGCAAGAAGGGCGGGAAGCCGACCAAGGAGATCACCCTCCAGTTCACCGTGGACACGAAAGCGAAGCCGGAGGCGCTGGCTGCGCTGAAGACCACGCCGATTCCGGAAACCATCACGGTCGACGGGGTCGAGGTCCCGACCGCCGTCATCCAGCGCAGCTATAAACCGCAGTTCCTCGTGGTGTCCGAGGTGGAAAGCCCGGTCCGCAAGCGGCGCCTCTCCCCGATCCTGCCTGGTGCGAGCGTAGGACACGTAAAGGCGTCGGCGGGCACGATCGGCTGCATCGTCTTCGACAAGAACGACGGCACCCCCTACATCTTGAGTAACTGGCACGTGCTGCACGGGGCGCGCGGCGAGCTGGGCGAAAACATCGTGCAGCCCGGTCGGCACGACGACAACCGGGTCGCCCAAAACCGCCTCGGCACCCTGAAGCGTTCCCATCTCGGCATTGCCGGCGACTGTGCGGTGGCGACCATCGAGGACCGCCACTTCAGCGGGGAGATCCTTGAGCTCGACGTCGTACCGGAGGAGCTGGGCGAGCCGGAGCTCGGTGACAAGGTCATCAAGAGCGGTCGCACCACCGGCGTCACCCACGGCGTGGTGCGGCGCATCGAAACTCTCGCCCGGCTCGACTACGGCGGCACGGTCGGGGTGCAGACCATCGGCTGCTTCGAGATCGAACTCGACCCTGCCAATCGGCCCGACAACGGAGAGATCAGCCAGGGCGGCGACTCCGGCGCCGTCTGGATGTTCAAGACGGCCAACGGCCGACCGGGCAAGGTGCTGGCAGGCCTCCACTTCGCAGGCGAGGGAGAAACCAGCCTCGACGAACACGCGCTCGCGTGCCTGCCACGCTCGGTCTTCGAGAAGCTCGAGATCAGCCTGCAACGCCCCTCCGTCGAAGAAGCGGCAGTCATCCAGGGGTACAACCCCACATTCCTGGGCGACCGGATCGACACCCCACGTCTCGGCGCCGCGATCAAGGACGACGCCGTCCAGCTCAACGGCTCCGACGTCATCCCCTACACCCACTTCTCCCTCGCCTTCAGCGCCTCAAGAGGTTTCGCGTTCTGGGTGGCCTGGAACATCGACGGCAGCACCCTCCAGAGGCTGCCCCGCACCGGAATCAAGTTCGACAAGGACCCCCGCCTGCCGGACGACGTCCAGGTCGGCAACGAGCTGTATGAGGACAACCCACTCGACCGCGGGCACCTGGCCCGCCGCGCCGACCTGTTGTGGGGAGCACCGCTTGAGGCCAAGAAGGCCAACAAGGACTCGTTCTTCTACACCAACATCACCCCCCAGATGGAGGACTTCAACCAGTCCGGCAAGGATGGCCTGTGGGGACGGCTCGAGGAGGCCCTCTTTGCCGAAGTCGAGGTCGACGACCTGAAGGTGAGCGCCTTCGGCGGACCGGTCTTCCAGGACGACGACCGGGTCTTCCGCGGGGTCCAAATCCCGCGCGAGTACTGGAAGGTGCTCGCGTTCTCCGAGCAGGGGCAGCTCAAGGCAAAGGCCTTCCTCCTCACGCAGAACCTCAATCAGCTCGAAGCCCTCGATCTGGAGGAGTTCCGCGTGTTCCAGGTCATGCTGAGCGAGCTGGAAAGCCGCGGCCGCTTCCGTTTCCCCGCCGCCCTGAGCAAGGCCGACACCCTGGCCGTGCCCGAATCACTCGCAGCTCGGACGCCCCTGGAGGACCTGTCGGACATCGCCTGGCAATAGGGTCTGTCCGCCCGGCCAGAAGCCCTTGAAGCCCTCGAAGACACCTGACCTGGAGCGCTACCCTGGCGCGGTGACTTCCCCTCTGGACAGTGCCCTTGCGGCCGAGCCGCTCACCGGCGGTACGCATCACACGTGCTGGCTGGTCACCCGGGAGGACGGCTCCCGCTGCGTCGTCAAAGCCACCCCCGAGGCGCCGCCCGGCATGTTCGAGGCGGAGGCAGAGGGCCTGGCCGCCCTGCGGGAGAGCGGCGCGATGGGGACGCCCCTGGTCCTGGGATACGACGACACGTACCTGGCCATGGAGGAGCTGCGGCCCGTGCCGGGGCTTGACGACGCGCTCGGCTTCTGGGAGGGAGCGGGCCGGGCGCTGGCCGCGCTGCACAAGGTACGTGGACAGGCGTTCGGCTGGCACCGTGACAACTGGCTGGGGCCGTTCCGGCAGGTCAACACCTGGACGCAGGACCCGTACGAGTTCTACGCCCGCCACCGGATCCTGCGATTCCTGTACGAGCCGGAGGTGAAGGCGGTGCTCGATCCCGCCGAGATCGCGGTCATCGAACGGGTCTGTGAGGAGCTGCCGCAGCTGGTGCCGCCGCCGTCCGGGCCTGTCCTGACCCACGGCGACCTGTGGCACAGGAACATCATGGCCATGCCCGGCGGCACCCCTGCGGTCATCGACTGCGCGGTGTCCTTCAACTGGCCGGAGGTCGACCTGAGCATGATGCTGTGCGACAGGGGCATGGCCGAGGGCGGCGGCTCCCAAGCGCAGGAACGGTTCTTCGCCGCCTACCACGAGATCCACCCACCGGAGCCCGGCTGGCGCGAGCACTTGGAGCTGCTGAACCTGAGGGAGCTGCTGGTGCTGATCGCGGCCGGGCACCAGGAGTGGGCACTCGCGCCGGTACGTCGGCTCGTGCGGCGCTACAGCTGACCCCAACGCAGGCAACTTGAGCCAAGCCGTCCTGGGACGGCCGCGACAGGCTGCGGGCCCTCCGTCTCCAATGCCTTGGGGAAGGGTTCCTCAGGGCATGCCGATACTGACGGCCGCCTGGTCGAGACGGCCCTGCCGCCGGTGGCGGCAGGGCCGGGTATTCGGTGGTGAGCCGCGCGCCGGGCGTAGCAGGAGTCCCGCCACAGCGGGGACAATCGGTCTCCTCCCGTGGCGGGTTTCCAGAACCCCGCACACTGACCGACGAGGCGAAGGAGTGCGGCGTGGGCGTGCCAGCGGCGCCGTCCCCGGAGTCCCGGCGCGCGGCCGACATCCTGACCATGCACCGGCTGGCCCGCAAGGGGGACGGCGTACAGGCGCTGCTGCGGTGGCTGGCGCGCCGGACGGGGTGCTGGGTCGGGCTGGTGGACCCGCACGGCGGTGTACAGGCGGCATCTCCCCTGGAGTACGACTCCGATGTGATGACGCTCGTCGCCGACGCGCTGCGCGTGATGCGTGAGCGGGGGCTGCGTACGTTCGTCGCGGGCGAGTCCCTGGGCCTCTCGGGCGCGCTGCTGGCCGTCGACATACCCGGGGACCAGTCCGGACCCGTCCCGTCCGGACAGGTCCTCGCGGTCGTCGGACCCGACCCCCTCAGGACGGCCGCCCCGGCCGACGCGGTGCCGCTGCTCGGGGTCTGCTGGTGGGCGAAGGAGACCGAACAGACCCGGCGGCGCGTGGAGATCGCCGACGCGCGCGGACGGGAGGCCGTGCTGCATCTGCTGATGTCCGGGAACCTGACGACGGCGCATCAGATCGCGGACGTCCTCGGACCGCGCCTCCACGATCCGGCCCGGTTCCATGTCATCGAGTGCGGCGTCGACCGGCGGGCCGAGACGATCCGTATCTGCGCCGAACTCACCGGCGGCCGGGCGTGGATCGTACGGTGTCCCATCTACTCCGACCATGTGCTCGTGGTCGCGTCGGCGACGAGTGTCCCCGCCGACGCCCGCCCGTTGGAAGCCGCCCTCGCGGCCGAGATCGAGGGCTGTGTCGTGGGGACCGGCGAGGCGCTGGCGCTGCGCGATACGGCCGTCGGCTACGAACAGGCCTTCCACGCGCTCGCGGTGGCCCGTGGCCGCCCCGAGCGCTGGGCGCGGTTCGACGCAGCGCTGGGTCTGCCCGTCGTGGTGGCCCGCCAGGGCCGCGCCTGGGCCGACCACCTGCTGGCGCCGCTCACCGGGTATGTCCCCGCCCGGGGCGCCGACCCCGACAGCCGCACGCTGACCGACACGGTCCGGTCGTGGCTGGTCTTCACGTCGGCCGCGACCCGGCATATGAAGATCCACCGCAACACCCTGGCCTCGCGTCTCCGCCGCGTTGAGGTGCTCCTCGGTCTGGACCTGTCCCTGATGGGTGATCAGGCGAAGCTCGATCTGGCGCTGCGGATCGGGGCGTTGCCGCGTGTGATGGATCACGGCCCGGCGGGGGTGGTGGTGGCGGCGACTCCGGCCGAGGACGCCTTCGAGGCGCTGCTGCGCCTGCCGGCCGTACGGGAGTGGGCGCTGACGCAGTTGCGCCCCGTACATGAGGAAGCGCCCGCGCTGGAGACGACGCTGCGCACCTGGCTGCGGAACGACACCCGGCTGAGTGCGACGGCGCAGGCGCTCGGTGTGTCGGTGACGGGAGCCCGTAAGCGACTGATGCGGCTCGAACAGGTCATGTGCCGGTCGCTGTTGCGGGTCCCGAACGCGCGTCATGACTTGTGGCTGGCCGTGAAGGTCCTTGAGGGCGGAAAGCCTGACAGGAACTTCTGAAACCGTCGGCCGGTCCGGCTGTGCAGTCTGACTCTCGCCGGTCCGCCGCACGGAACTTAGAGTCGGGGCCGTGTTCACGCCCTGATTCGGGGGACGGGGCGTGAACACCACTACACGCCCGGTGGCGACGGAGGCCGGTGTGCCGCTGGAACAGCGCTCTCTATGTCAAATCCCGCCCGCTGTCCGGTCACCGGATCGCTTCCTTGCCGGCAATTGCCCTCCTCGGGAACCGAAGCGCCTGGGGACATCATCGGACTTCATGCCAAGTTTTCGGGTGGGTGGCTGTTCTTACGCGCGGGTACTGAACTGAATTCGGTCCATGAGGCCCAGCAACAGGCCGGCGACCTCGGTGGCGTGGTACCGGGCGCGCGGGTCGGGCAGGCGGTCGGCGTCGGAGCACAGCAGTACGGGGCTGTCGTCCGGGTGGTCGGGCAGGCGGCCGTGGCTGCCGCGTACGCAGTCGGCGTTCAGGGAAACCACAGACAGGGTGGAGCGCAGCCCCAGCCGACGGCGGGCGAGGGCGCTCGCGGCGCGGAGTCTGACCAGGCGGTCGCCGGGGTCGAGGAAGAGTTCGACGGGGTCATAGCCGGGCTTGCGGTGAATGTCCACGCAGCGGGCGAAGTCCGGCGCGCGGGGGTCATCGAGCCAGTAGTAGTAGGTGAACCAGGCGGTGGGCTCGGCAATGGCGACCAATTCGCCGGCCCGGGAGTGGTCGATTCCGTAGGCGGCCTTGCCTGCCGCGTCCAGGACGCGTTCCACCCCGGGGAGGGCGGCGACCAGTTCCCGTACGCGGGCGAAGTCCGCCGGGTCGCGCACGTACAGGTGGGCGGCCTGGTGGTCGGCGACCGCGAAGGCGCGGGACGTCCAGGGGTCGAGGTATTCCATGCCCGCCTGCGTGTAGACGGCGAGCAGTCCCGCTTCGCGCAGCGCCCGGTTGATGTGCACGGGGCGGTCGACGGCGGTGATCCCGTATTCGGACAGCGCCACCACGGTCGTTCCACGCTCGCGCGCGAGCCGGAGCAGCGGCGCGACGGCGTCGTCGAGGGCGGTGGCCGCGGTCACGGCCTGATGACCGTCGGGGCCGTGGCGTTGCAGGTCGTAGTCCAGGTGCGGCAGGTAGGCCAGGGTGAGGTCCGGGTCGGCCGTCCGCATGACGTGTGCGGTGGCGTTGACGATCCACTTCGTGGAGGCGAGGGAGGCTCGCGGCCCCCAGTAGTCGAACAACGGGAAAGGCCCCAGGGCCTGAGTCAGTTCGTCGTGCAGTCCGGGAGGGGTGGTGTAGCAGTCCGGGGACTTGCGGCCGTCGGCGTGGTAGACCGGGCGTGGCGTGACCGTGATGTCGGTGTCGGCACCCATCGCGTACCACCAGCAGATGTTGGCCACGCGGTACCCCGGGTAGCGACGCCGTGCCGTCTGCCACACCTTCTCGCCGTGGACCAGACGGTTGTGCTGGCGCCACAGGAGGACCTCGCCCAGGTCGCGGAAGTACCAGCCGTTGCCGACGATGCCGTGCCGGCTGGGCGGGAGGCCGGTCAGCAGGCTGGCCTGCACGGAGCAGGTGACGGCGGGAAACACGGGGTCCAGGTGCGCGATGTGCGCGGTGGGCCTGTCCGGGGCGCCCGTCAGCGAGCGGAGCCGGGGCATGTGGCGGAGCATGCGGGGAGTGAGTCCGACGACGTTCAGGACGAGCAGCGGGGCGGGTCGTCCCGCGCCGGCGGGTGGGGCGGCGGTCACGCGGTGGTCCTTTTCGGGTGCGGGTCCGGACTGGTCGTCCGACTACTTCGGTGGCGGCTTCTTCGGTGGCGGCTTCTTCGGTGCGGCCTCTTCGGTGCGGTTCCTTCAGTCCGGCTGCATCAGCCCGGCTGCATCAGTCCGGCTGCATCAGTCCGGCTCCTTCAGCCCGGAGGCGAGCAGGCGGTCGCGCGCCCACGCCAGTTCGGCCGCGATGCCCGTGACCAGAGCGTCCTTGTCGGCGGGACCAGCGGAACGGCGGGTGCCGGGCAGCACCGACCAGGTGTAGGTCTCCACCTCCAGATGGTCGGTGAGCGGTCGGGGGCCGGACAGGAGAGCCTGGATGGTGTCGGCCAGTACCGGCCTGGTCGAGGTGAGGGGCGGGCAGGGGTCGGCGTGTACGGGCACGTGGAAGTGGACGCGCCACTTCCACCCGGCCTCGACGGGGGTACGGGCACGAGGGCCGCCGGTCGCACGCAGTGCGAGGTCCAGGTCGTCCCAGTGCGCCAGGGCCTCGTGTGCCCCGGCGCGGGTCTGGTGGAGGAAGCGCGGCTCGGCGAAGCGGGCAAGGGCCTGGCGTACGGCGGGGTCGGACGGGTCGTCGGCCTGGAGGGCGCTGGAAAGCTGGGCTTTGACCACCGGCAGGCCGGCCGCGGCAAGTCTCCGGAGCGCGGGACCGGGTTCTTCGAAGTCGACGGCGAGATGGCAGGCGTCCAGGCAGACGCCGATGTGCTCGGTGTCGAGGCCGCTGAGTCGTGCGCAGGCGTCGCGCACGGTGGAGACGGCGCATCCGGGCTCGGGTTCGATGCCGACGCGGATGGTCCTGCCGGTGCGGGCGGCGAGTTCGGCGAGTCCTTCGGCCAGCAGATCGAGCGCGCGCCGTGCGCGGTCGTGCCTGGCCGGGGTCCAGCAGGTGCGCCAGCCCAGAGGAAGGGTGGAGATGCTGCCGCGGGTCGCGTCCTCGGGCAGCAGCGCCGACAGGATCCGGGCCAGATCGAGGGTGTACGCCAGCCGGGAGGGTTCGCTCCAGTCAGGCGCGTACACGGCGCGCTTGACGACGGGGTCGTGGAAGCCGCGGTACGGAAAGCCGTTGAGCGTGACGGTTTCGAGCCCGCGCGCCGACAACTCGCCGCGCAGCCGGGCCAGGGCCTTCTCGTCGTGCGCCAGGAGCCGCGCCGTCCGGTGGGGCAGCCACAGGCCCACCCCGAGGCGGGCTGCCCCGAGCCGTTCGCGGACGGGTTCGGCGAAGACGGCGAGTTGGCGGAGGATGCCGTCGAGTTCCTCCGCGGGGTGGACGTTCGTGCAGTAGGCGAGGTGGACGGTGCTGCCGTCCGGGTGGCGCAGGCGCATTGCGGCCGGTCTCCTTGTCGTCGTGGGCGTCCGGCGGGTAAGGCGGTCCCGCGTGGAGCGGGCTACTCGCCGCGGATGACGGAGTTCCCGAGGTAGGCGGCCGTGCGCGGCGGCGCGGCGGCAGGTTCGTCGGGGTCGTCCGGCAGGGTGAGCCGTCCGCTCTGGCCGTAGAAGGCCACAGGGTTGCGCCACATGACGTGGTCGACCTGGTCGGGGGTGAAACCGGCCGCGAGCATCGCCTCCGCTGTACGACGGGTGGCCAGCGGGTCGCTTCTCCCCCAGTCGGCGGCCGAGTTGACCAGGATGCGGTCGGTTCCGTGGTCCTTGAGGACCCGCACCATCCGCTGCGGGTCCATCTTGGTGTGCGGGTAGATGGAGAACCCCATCCAGCAGCCCGTGTCAGCGACCTCCGCCACCGTCAGTTCGGTGAGATGGTCGATGAGCACCGATTCGGGTGCGATGCCGACGTCGCGCAGTACCGCGAGCGTGCGGCGGGTGCCGATGGCCTTGTCGCGATGGGGGGTGTGGACCAGGACCGGCAGCCCGTGGTCCATCGCCATCCGCACCTGAGTGACGAGCGCGTGGTCCTCCTCCGGCGTAATGGAGTCGTAGCCGATCTCGCCCACCGCCACTACGGCGTCCTTGTCCAGGTAGCGCGTCAGCAGGTCGAGCACCTCCACGCAGCGGGGGTCATTCGCCTCTTTGGGATTCAGCGCGAGGGTGCAGTGGTGCCGGATGCCGAACTGGGCCGCGCGGAAGGGTTCCCAGCCGAGGAGCGAGTCGAAGTAGTCGGTGAAGCTGGTGGCGCCGGTGCGTGGCTGGCCCAGCCAGAACGCGGGTTCCACGACCGCTCGGATGCCGGCCGCGTGCATGGCCTCGTAGTCGCTGGTGGTGCGAGAGGTCATGTGGATGTGGGGGTCGAAGATGCGCATCAGGCCTCGGAGGAGTGCGGTGAGGGACGGCGTACGGTCCTGGGCGGCGGGGGTCCGGCGAGCGACCGCACGTCGGCGAACACCGGGCGGCCGGCGCTCGTCAGCTCGCGGCCGTACGACCGGGCCATGCGGGCCAGCTCGGCGTCCGCCCGGCGGGACAGACCGGCCACGGCCCGCAGCGGGATCGAACAGTGCAGGCATTTGAGGACGGCCTGCCGCCAGGCGTGCGCCTCCAGGTGCCGGGCCGCGTAGGGGCCGAGGGCGGCGGCCACCAGCCGGAGATCGTTCGTACGCAGGGCGTCGGTCACCAGCGGTACGGCGTGGTCCCCCACGTCCAGCAGGCTGAGCGCGCGCAGCACACCGCGCCGTTCGGTGGCGTCCCCGCCCTGGTAGACGGCCGTGGCCCAGCGGGCCGCGTCGGCGGCGCGTACCGGCACGGCTGCCAGCAGCAGGGCGCGTACGGCGTCGTCGACGGTCCAGGCGAGAGCCTCAGCCGGCGCGGCCGCGGGCAGGCCGTCGGCCGGATGGGCTTCCGGCGCGGCTGCGAGCAGGGTCCGGCCGCACTGGCGGCCCGCCTCCGCGAAGCGGCGGCACAGCGCTGTCTCCGGGTCCGCGGTCACCTGGCTGAGGCCCGTGTCCAGCCACCGGGCGGCGTCCGGTGCGAGGCGCACGCCGAGCGCGGCGCGCAGTCGGTCCACGCTGACCTCCTCGGCATTGCCGACATTGCCGACACTGCCGGCGGTCATGGCACCGTCTCCGGCGTGGAGACCGCCCCCGCCGCGGCCCGCAGGAAGGCCAGGGAGCGCGCGGCGATCCGCGGCGCGGCGTGGCTGTGCCGGGGCAGCTCGACGCTGATCAGCCCCTGGTAGCCGGTCCGGCGCAGCGCTGCGAGGACCGGCGGGAAGTCGATCTCGCCCGCGCCGAACTCCAGGTGTTCGTGCACGCCCTGGCGCATGTCCTCGATCTGGACGTTGACCAGGCGCGGGCCGGCCCGCAGGACGCAGTCGGGCACCGGAGCCGCCTCCAGGCACCGGCAGTGGCCGACGTCCAGGGTCAGGCCGAAGCGCGGCGGGTCGCCCAGCAGCCGGGACAGCCGGTCGTACGCGTCCAGGGTGTCCACCAATATGCCCGGCTCCGGCTCGAAGCCCAGCACGACGCCCCGCCGTTCGGCCTCGTCCAGGGCCCACGCGCAGCCGCTCACGAGCCTGTCCCATGCGGCACGTGCCGGAAGCCGGGGCGGCGCGGCGCCGCTCCACAGGGACACCGCTTCCGCCCCCAGGTCAGCGGCGACCCGCATAGCGAGCCCCAGGTACTCCAGTCTCCGGTCGCGCTCGTCGTCGAGGAGGGTCGGGGCGTGCTTGTGCCAGGTGTCGAGCAGATACCGGGCGCCGGTCTCCACCACCGTGGCCAGCCCGAGTTCGCCGAGTCGACGCGACACGGCGGCGACCCGCCGGGCCAGTCCCGGGGCGAACGGGTCGAGGTGACAGTGATCCAGTGTCAGGGCGACCCCCTGGTAGCCGAGATCGGCCAGTACCGCCAGGGTGTCCGTGAGCCGGTGACCCGCGAACCCGTTGGTTCCGTAGCCGAAGCGGAACCCGGCAGGCCGCTCCGGCACACCGGGAACCGGTGCTGCGGCGGCTGCGTCAGCCACGCCGGTCACGGTTACATCAGCCACGTCAGTCACATCAGTCACGTGGGTGACACCTTCCGGAACAGCCGCCGGGCCGTCGGGACACAGGCGAGCAGCGATGCCGCCACCGACAGTCTTCCGGCCCGCGCGGAGCAGGCGGCCTGGAGCGGGAGCGTGCCGACGATGCCCGCCGTCACCGCCCGCTGGAGGCGGTACGGATCGAGGTGGCCGGCGGTGACCTGGGCGCCGGCGAATCCGGCCGTGTACGCGGCGAGCGCGGTCAGGCCCACCGCCCGGTGCCGCCTGCCGCAGCGCGAGCCACGCGCCGGCCGGGCGGCCAGGGCCACGACACCGCCGGTGGACGCGAGCGTCGCCTTCAGCAGCGGCCCGTCGGCGCCGCGCACCTCACGGCCACTGAGGGCGCAGACGATCAGGGTGTGTGCTCCGAGCACCGCGGCGGCGGGGGCAGCCGCGCGCAGCCGCCCGTACCCGGCGCCCAGCAGCACGTCCAGCACTCGCGCGGTGGCCATCGCGACCGGCCCGGCCACCACGTGGCGCTTGGCGGCGAGGTCGTAGGCCCATACCGTCGCGGCCAGCGGCCCGGCCACCGCCAGTGCCCGCGGGCCTCCGGCGGCCCCCGCCAGGGCGAGTCCCGCCCCGGTCAGTCCGGCGGCCAGCGCGAGCGCGAAGCCGGGTTCGACCTGGCCGGAGGGAATGGGTCGCTCCGGGCGCTCTGTGGCGTCGACATGCCGGTCCGCGTAGTCGTTGAGCGCCATGCCCGCCCAGTACAGGCACACCGACGACAGGCAGAGCACCGGCATGCCCGTGCCGAACGGCCGGCCCGCAGCCGCCGCACCCGCCAGGGTGTCCCCCGGCACGGTGAGCGCGGCGGGTGCCCTGACCAGCTGCACGACCGCCCGGAGTTCCGGCGCCCGGGGCCGCCGGAGGCAGGCCGCCCCCGGTCTCACGCGTGGCCGCCGAGCGCCGCGGCGAAGGAGCGCAAAGCCTGGTACTGGGCGGCCTGGCCGAGCTCGTCGGTTCCGGCGGGGTCCTTGAAGAAGAACCCGAGCGCTCCGAGCGGTCCGGCCAGGCCCGCCGCGTGCGCGGCGGCCGTGAGCCGGGCCAGGTCCAGCACCAGCGGCGCGGCCAGCGCGCTGTCGCAGCCCTGCCAGGTGAACTGCATGCTCATCGGCACGCCGAGAAAGCCCTCGAAGGCCACGTGGTCCCAGGCGGTCTTCCATTCGCCGAGCGACGGCACGCAGTCGATGTGCACCGTTCCCTCGACGCGATCATCCAGCAGGTGTCCCAGCCCGCGCCGCTTGGACATCGTCTTGCTCGCCGCCGGGCCGGGCGCCACCAGCGTCGCGCCGTCGCCGCCGCCCAGCAGGTTCGTACCTGACCAGGCGCGGACCCGAAGCGCCCGCGCGGCGAACATCGGCGCCAGGGCCGACTGCATCAGCGTCTCCCCCGTCTTGGCGTCCCTGCCCGCGTAGGGCAGCCCGCGCTGACGGGCCAGCTCATCCAGCGCCGGGAGCCGGGCCCCCGTGGACGGGGTGAAGTCCACGTACGGGCAGCCTGCCGAGAAGGCGGCATACGCGTAGAGAGAGCTGGGCGGCAGCACGTCTGCCCCGGCGGACAGGGCTTTCTCCAGCGCCGCCAGGTTCTCGTGTTCGGGGCGCGGCCGCACAGGGGCCTCCGTGGAGGCGACGTGGATCACCACCACCCGGGCGAGTTCCAGGCGCTCGCGGAAGTCCACGATGTCGGCCGCCAGCGCCCGCGCCGCCTCCTCTTGGGAGACCGCCGCGCCGCCGGGGCCGCGCCCCCGGCCTTCTCCTCCGACGTACCCTTCGCGGATCTCCTGGTCGGCCGCGGCCAGGTCCTTCTCCAGCGGCTCCAGCAGGCCGGCGGGGAACACCCTCCCGGCGGCCAGCTCCTCTGCCCGGTCGGTCAAGGGAAAACCGTGCAGGTCGTGCCCGCCGAACACCAGGTCGTCCAGCGCCGGCAGGCGGTCACCCGGGAATCCCTCGCACGCGGTGACGCAGCCGGTCAGCTCCGCGAGCCCCGCACGGATCGCCGCGGCACCGACCACGGCGGTGGTCGCCACCGCACCTCGTGCCCCGACCAGCCATACCCCCGTGCGGCGTCCCGTTCGCTGCATACTGCTCTCCCTCGGTGCGTTGATCCTTCGGAATGTGACGCCAATGCCCAGCCCGGGAATTCACCGACAAACGGACGCAACGTGGCCGACTGGCGGGAACACCGTACGAACGCCACTGGACGGAAACGGCACCTCACGCGCCCGTGTCACCCTTGCGCATGACACGGAAAGGCCGGTCGGGCGAATAACTCGTTTGCGCGGTGCCGATTGTGCTACCTCTCCAGTCGGACAGAGAACCCACGCCGTACCGCGTGAGGACGCTGTGCGGTGCTCTCCGATAGCGCCCAGGCGGCTTCTTCCAGAAATCAGGTGAATCCCATGGTCGGAGACCTGCACGAAATGATCCGGAGCCAAGTGCCGGGGTACGAGGAGGAATTCTCGAAATCGCAGCCCAGGCCGGAGCCCGTCACCGCCGACATCGCCGAGGACGAGCGCACCGAGCTGATGCGCCGTCTGGCCGAGTACCAGGAGACGCCCGTCGAGCTGGCGCTGCGGCGCGACGGAGAGACCGTCATCACGCTGGCGGTCTCGTCCGAGAACGTCATCCAGTCCTCCTGACGGTTCCGGCGAGCCCTGAGTCCTCCCGTACGTTCTCGTCCCGCTCGGACTAGGAGAAAAAATGAGCGTCCTTTCTTTTCCACGTATTTACTTCAGGGGTTTGGCGGAGTGGAACCCTGCCCTGGCCAATGGGAACGACGTGTGGCCGGTCGTCGACAGTTCCCGGGCGGAGCTCAACTGGAGTTACCTCGAAGAAGTCGGCAGCGGCATTACCCCGGAAAATGTGCGTGACAAGTTCCCCGAGTGGGCACGGAAGTTGCGCACTGTCGAGGAGAAGAACGCTCAGGGCCAAGTCCGCAGAAGGTGGCAGCAGACGCCGGGACAATGGAATTACTACGGCGGCATGGAGTGGGCGCTGCACACCAGGACCAAGGTCCGCTGGGGACTCCCGACAGAAAACGGTCCGTCCAGGGCCAACACCATCGTAACGGGCATCGGCGACGATGGCCGCTACTCCGAGGACGACGCCTTGGTCACCAAGGCCAAAGAAAATGTCAAGGCCACCGTCAACGTCGTCGGGGACAGATTCCCCGGGAGCACGTTCCACACTCCGGCGCGCATGACAGACAATCCCTTCAACGCCTACTGGGCAACCAACTTCTATCTACGGAAGTTCCAGCTGGGCACCACGTCGGCTCCCGAGCACTTTCTTTCCGGAGAGATCGAGCCGGGCACGTACATGACGTCTCGGTGGCTCAACCTCCAGCGGAACCTCAACGAGGACGGTTATCTGCGGTCCGCCGGCATCGCCGGGGTGGTACTGCAAGCCTGCCTTCCCAAGGAAACGCTCCAGATCAACCCCGGAACTTCCAGTATCCTGCAGAAATTCGACAAGACACTGCGGGAAGATAAAACGGTCAGAGGTCTCATGGTGCGGATCAACGCGCACTCGACCCTGTACTTCAACCTGGATGGATTCCCCACACTTGAGGAGTTCCGCAAAAAGAACAAGGATCACGAAGCCTGGCTCACTGCGATGTACAGACGGATGGTCCAGATGTGGAACGAGGACATCGAAGCAGGGCGGACTCCCAGCCAGAATCCCGCAGTGGCGAAGATCGTCGGCACGGTGGGCCTGTGGCTCGATGACGACTTTCTCACGTCATCGCCGGGCGATCGCATGCTGAGGCCAGAAAACCCCTTCCGCATTGTCGGGCAAAATACCAACAAGATGAAGACGTTCCTCGGGCCGACGTCGGCGAGAAAGACACAAGTGGGCAATGACCACTACATCACCGTTGATCTCGGCAACACCATTCCAGAAATCAACATCAAGGGAGAGAAGTACGATCTGGGCGACCTCACACTCAAGCTGAAGAAGGACAGTGACGATCAGACAACCCTGGCCACAATCAAGAAAGCCGACTACGAACAGAGCCGCTACGAGAAAACTGCCGGCATCGTCGACATCAAACTGCCACAGGACGTCGACATCGACAAGGGCGCCCTGATCCTGCAGGGGACATTGAAAGAAAACGGTCAGTCGAAGGGAATCGTCGACCTCTTGACTGAGTGCCGGTACACCGTGGACACCGACCAGCGCAGTGTCTACATCGAGCAGAACCCCAAGGACCCCCAAGCCCCCCGTAACAAGGTCACCATCACCGTCCACATCAGGGACAGGGGGAAGGTGCCCGATAATAGCGTGAAGATCCGGCTGTGGCAGTACGTGCCGAATCCTTACCCCCCGGCGCCCGGCGCCCACGGCTGGCAGTTGATTTCAAAGGACGCTCCCGGCGTGGTCGAAATCTCCCCGCAGGAAATCACTGTCCCAGGGAAGCAGGGGAAGGCCACCTTCGACGTCATGTTGCCGGAGAAACCCTCTGCGGACGGGTCGATCCAGCCCGCGCCAGGAAACTCGATCATCGTCTTCGCTCCTCATGACGAAGGGTTCCCCGCAGCACCACCAAAGGAACTCACCGCGCCACCGATCCCCGCCCACAATGACGGGACGCTGACCACCGTATGGGCGCCGTTCTGCTCCGTACGGGTGATGCCCTTCGACAACGCCCTTCCAGAAGCGTTCAGGAAGCACTGGAACAGCACCAAGGACCGGGAGAAGGCATGGCAGTTCCTCTACGAGAACGTGCTGTGCATGTTCGACGTGATCTACCCCGTGATGCGGTACAACGCCGGGCTCGATCTGGGCGACCAACTGAGCGTTGAGAAGAACATCGACCTGATCGTGGACTTGGCCGACCCGAAACTGAGGGACCAGGACAACAGCACGGTTTACATGCCCGTGTCCCGCGATCTGTCAGCGGGCAAGCGAGAGGTCCTGATGGAGTACCAGAAGCTCGTCAAGAACGACTGGTCGACATCGGTGACGCTCTAGGGTGCCAAAACACGCCCTGGCGCATCCAGCGTATCCGGTGAAAGAAAGGACCACCCGCCATGGCAGTTACCGTCCAGGAGACCATCAGCGCCCCCAACATCAAAACCATCGAGGAATTGCGCGCGAAGCTGCAGGACGCGGTGGCGTTGGAGTTCGCCACCATCCCCGTCTACCTCACCGGCTGGTGGACCATCAGTGACCGCAAGCGCTACTCGCAGGTTGCCGATCTCATCATGAGTATCGCCATCGCCGAGATGCGGCACATGTGCATCGCGGCAAACGTACTCATCGCCACCGGCGGACAGCCGGACTTCCGCAGTGCCGCTCCGAGCTATCCGTGCGCGCTGCCGAATCTGGACAAAACAAAGAAGGTCGAACTCTGCGCGTACGGGGACGAATTCATCAGGACGGGCTTGTTCATTGAGGAGCCCTCACCGCTCCCTCCCGCGTGCGGCACAAAAATCGAGGGTGAGATCGCGGAAGATGTGACGGTGACCGAGATCGACGGGAGTCACTTCTTCGACTTCGGCGGGGTGCGGTATCAGCGGCTGGCGCCGGGGTACGGCTCGATTGGCCTGTTCTACACGGACATCGTGGAGAGCATCCAAGAGCTGAACAAGCAGTACGGACACGATTACGTCTTCCCGGACGACGCGTCCGGGCAGAATCAGTACACCAGCTTCGGGGGCCAGGACGACATCAGGGTTTCCAATATCGATGATGCCGTCACGCTGCTCAACGACATCATCGAGGAAGGCGAGGGCGACAAGACGCGGGTGTGGGACCAGAACGGAGAACTCACCCATTACTACGCGTTCGACCAGCTGCGCAAGAAGAAGAAGTACGTGCGGGGCAAGGACAACGCTCCGTGCCAACCCTCGAAGACCTTCAACGAAGTGCCTCTCCCCAGCGGTGTTGTGCCGATCCCGAAGAACCCGAGCGTGTCGATGTACTCGGGCGTGGCCAAGGAGCGTGCCATGGAGTTCAACAGCTTCTACGGGAAGATCGTCGAAAACCTGCACGTCGGCTTCAACGGCCACCCGGGGCAGGTGGACAACGCCATCGGAATGATGCACCAGCTTGACGGATACGCCCAGCGCGTCCTCTCCGTCAAACTGGTGGACGGCCCCGGAAAGGACAAGTTCGCGGCCCCGACCTTCGAACTGCCGCAGCGCCCTCAGTAGCGAGTCCGGCGTTCGAGCCCTTGGCGGCGCACTTCTGTTTATGCCGTCGGCTGGGCGTTCTCGGGTTTCTTCAGTCCCTTCGGGTCTTTCCGAGAACGCCCAGTCGGCTTTCAGCAGCTCAGGAGCCTCTGTGCGATCATTGGAAGGATGACCCTGGGGAGGGGCCAAAGTGGTGCTCGATGCAAGGAGTTCAGTGTGAGCACGGGTGGGGAGCGGAGCGGTTCATCCGTGCCTGACGAGGAGTGGGACCAGTTCCTGCGGGATTCGGTGGACGGCGTGGCGGATGCGCCCAAGGAACCGTCGGCGCGAGCCCGAGTCGTGACGCGGCGGCTGCGTGAGGAGCCCGCGAAGGCAGAGGCATGGCGCGCGTACCCGCCGGCCCGGCCCGGGCGGAGGAAAGGCTGGTATGCGGTCGGGCTGCTGGCCACGCTGGCTTTGCTGGTAGTGGCGCTGGATCCGGGGCGAGTGACCGGATGGTTCGGTGGTGACGGCCAGGCCGGGGAGCCGCTGGCCATGGAGTCGGAGCGCCCGGACCAACCGCCCCCCATGAAGGCAGCCCAACGGCCCACGCTTGACGAACCGTTCAAGGGGTCGCCTGCGGCGCGCTGGGCGAGCGGCACGGCCGGGATCACGGTACCCGCGGCCAGAGCGACCGGGTGGATGAGTACGGCGCAAGTGGCACGGGCTCTCGCGCAGACCCGGGACTTCCTCACCGCGTCCAGCCTGGATCCGGGGGTGCTGCGGAGTGAGCACCCTGGAAAGGCGATCGCCCTGATCAACCCGCATCAGCAGGACGTCCAGGACTTTCTGACGGCTGCGTTCCGCACGCCGAGCAAAGAGAACGACCCGCTGCTGCTCTTCAGCCGGTTCGAGAAGTCGCACGCGCGCGTTGTCGGGGACGTGGTCAAAACCCGGGGCCGGATCACGTATGGGGAGGGCGAGCGCGGCGCCCTCCAGGTGACCACCGATGTCACATATGTGTATCCGCTCGCGCGGGCGGCGGCGGGCAGCGACGAGGTCGCGCGCACGATCGTGCGACGCGAGGTGGTGTTGAGCTGGGACGACCCCGCCAAGGTGATCACCGAGCCGGGAACCTTCTCCCTCGTCTCGTACAAGGTCGACATGACCAACGGCGGCTGCAACAACGTCACCGGCTACCTCACTCCGGAGTTCGGTGCCGAACGGCCGGCCATCGGCGCGGGCGACGGCGCCGAGGTCGACCCCTACGACCGCAGCTCGTCGATGGCCCAGCGAATGGAGGCCGCGGACGAGGGGTGCGGAACGGCGACGCGGTCGTAAGGCGTCGGTCCGGGTGCTCCGGTTCGCAGCCGATGCCGCACGACGGGATACTCGTACGCGCCTCGATGAGCCTTCTCACATGTTGATCATGTGCCCTGCGAGGCCGTGCACGGCCTCCTTGACGGCCTCGCCCAGAGTCGGGTGGGCATGGACGTTGCGGGCCACCTCGTGGACGGTGAGGTCCCACTGCTGGGCCAGGGTCAGTTCGGGGAGGAGTTCGGTGACGTCCGGGCCGATCAGGTGGCCACCGATCAGCTCGCCGTACCTGGCGTCGCTGATGAGCTTCACGAAGCCCGTGGTGTCGCCCAGGCCGTGCGACTTGCCGTTGGCGGTGAAGGGGAACTTCGCCACCTTCACGTCGTGGCCGAGGTCGCGGGCCTGGGCCTCGGTGTAGCCGAAGCTGGCGATCTGGGGCTGGCAGAAGGTCGCGCGCGGGATCATCGCGTAGTCGAGCTCCATGGTCTCCGCGTCCGCGAGGGTCTCGGCGGCGATGACGCCCATCGCCTCGGCCGCGTGCGCGAGCATCAGTTTCGCGGTGACGTCGCCGATGGCGTAGATGTGCGGGACGGAGGTGCGGCAGCGCCCGTCGACGTCGATGGCGCCGCGCTCGGTGACCGTCGCGCCGGTGTTCTCCAGGCCGTAACCGGTCACGTTCGGGGCGAAGCCGATCGCCTGGAGCACCTTGTCGGCCTCCAGAACCTGCTGGTTGCCGTCCTTGCCGGTGACCGTGACGCGGACCTGCGGGCCGGACTCGTCGATCGACTCGACCCGGGTGGAGGTGAGCACGTCGATGCCCAGCTTGCGGTACTGGCGGGCGAGTTCGGCGGATACGTCGGCGTCCTCCAGGGGTGCGACCCGGTCCAGGAACTCCACGATCGTGACCTTCACGCCGTAGTTGTGCAGGACATAGGCGAACTCGACGCCGATCGCGCCGGCGCCCGCGATCACAATCGACTGCGGGAGGTCCTCAGCCAGGATCTGCTCCTCGTACGTCACCACGCGGGAGGTGCGGCGGGTGCCGGGCAGCAGCTTCGGCGTCGCGCCGGTGGCGATGACGCAGTGGTCGAACCCGATCGTCTGCGTCGAGCCGTCGAAAAGGGCCACGTCGAGCGTGTGCGGGTCGCGGAACGTGCCGCGCCCGCTGATCTCCGTGATCTTGTTCTTCTTCATCAGGTAGTGGACGCCCTTGACCCGGCCGTCCGCCACCTTGCGACTGCGCCGGAACGCCTCGCCGTAGTCGAAGGACACCTGCCCCTCGACCTTGATGCCGAAGGTCTTCGCCTCGCGAGTGAAGATATGCGCCAGCTCGGCGTTGCGCAGCAGGGCCTTGGTGGGGATGCAGCCGACGTTCAGGCAGACGCCACCCCAGTACTTCTCTTCGACGACCGCGACGCGCTTGCCGAGCTGTGCGGCGCGGACGGCGGCGACATATCCGCCGGGGCCCGCTCCGAGGACGACGACGTCGAAGTGCTCGCCCTGCTCATTCATGGAAGGTTCCTTTCTGATGGGGCGGCCGACCCCGTACGAGGGCCGACGCACTCCCGGTCGAACGGCTTGTTCATCACTTCAGCGGCGGCTACCCGGCCGTCCTCCGCCAGCATGCTCCATCGGCCGGGGCGGCCCGGCACACCGGTCGCGGTGACCTGAGTCACGCCCTGGGCCCCGGCGAGGGCAAGCGTGGGACTTCCACGACATGCCCCTGGCCATGAGGGCGGGCGCCTTGGAGGACGACGCCCGCTCCCCACGTCGGAGCGGGGCGGGGACGCGCGAGGCCAGGTCCAGGGCGATGTCGGTGATCACGTCCTCCTGTCCGCCGACCATGCCGCGCCGCCCGGCCTCGACCAGTACGGAGCGGGTGTCCAGGCCGTAGCGGGCCGCGGCGGCCTCGGCGTGGCGTAGGAAGCTGGAAGCCGGTGTGCGCTACGGCAAGGCACAGCTCGCCCTGCGGAGCGTGAGCCTCCAGGTGCCGGAACGGCGGCCGTCACGGTGCTGGGCGCCAATGGAGCCGGCAAGTCCACGCTGATGCGTGCCCTGTCGGGGAACAGGTCAGCGCCGATCCACAAGTGATCCGCGCCTACCTCGGGCCGACGACACAACCTCTGCGGAGCACGTATGACACGCCTGTTGGAACTGCTTGCCGTGGGGTTGTCACTGGGCACGCTCTACGCGCTCATCGCCTGGGCTTCGTGGTCATCTACAAGGGCACCCGGGTCGTCAACTTCGCCCAGGGCTCGCTGCTGGTACTCGGCGCCTATACGGTGGCCCGGCTCGCCCCTTCCCTCGGTTTCTGGGCGGCGGCGGGCGCGGGGATCGCGGTGACGGTCGCCAAAGCCCTGCTGATCCGGCTGCTGCTGACCCGCGCCCGCGGTCACGACCACATGGCGCTGGCCATCGCCACCATCGGCATCCTGCTGATCACCGAGCCACACCGGCTGGGGCGTGGCGATGCGCGCCGCGTCGGCCGACCCCGAGGCCGCCTCGCCCATGGGTATCCGGCTCAGCCGGGTGGCCACGGTCTCCTGGCTGATCGGTGGGGCACTGGCCGCCGGGGCGGGCGTCTTCATGTCGACGTTCCCGACCGCCGGTCTGGACAGCCACTCGGGCCCACCCGTACTCGCCCGCTGATGACATACAGGTGCTCCAGCGTGCCCACCGGGTGGGCCTCCGACCGACCGCCGGGCGACTGCTGTCCGGCCGGGATGCGGATCAGGTAGTTCTCGATCACACCGGAGCCATAGACATGGTCCAGCGACCGGCTCGCATACCCGCCGTGCGTCTGCCAGACCACGTCGTCGGCCCGCTGTACGGTCATCACCTGCTCCCGCTCGGCCACCAGCCGGGTCACCGGCACGCTGAGCGCGGTGGCGATGGCGATGGCGATGGCGAACAGGGTGTCCACGGTGGGATTGCCGGTGCCCTGCTCCAGCTTCGACAGCGTCTGCTTGGCCAGGCCCGCCTGCCGGGCCGGCTCGGCGAGGGACAGGCCCCGCTGCTCCCGGAAGATGCGTATGGTGCGCGCGACCACGGCGTTTCCTGTTGACACCTCACCACTCCAGTTACCGCACCTGGCGACGTCTACTCAAGGGCGAACGCCGCGACGCCCGGCGCCGCGGTGGCCGTTGTCCGGGGTCAGTAGTCGAGGCTCGCGTACCAGTCGCCGCGGCCCTGCGGGGTCAGGTCGAGGAGGTGCCACACGGGTGCCAGGAGGTCGATGCCGCGCTCGTCGATGTCGTCGGCCATGCGTGGGTGGGTGGAGTAGAAATGGCGGATCGTGCCGTCGCCGTCGCGGGTGAAGACGGAGATGGTGGAGTCCTGTTCGCCGTCCTTGTCCTCGCTGCCCAAGTCGTACTTGAACGTGCTGTCGCCGCAGCTCAGGAGCCGTAGCCGGTGCCAGCCGCGGTTGCGGGCGTGCTGCCGCAGGGCGGGCGGGTCGGCGGCCGCGGCGACGGCGAAGTCGGCGTTGCGGGCGATGTGGTGGGCGATGCCGTTGAAGCCGTCGATCCACAGGGTGCACATCGGGCAGGGGACGGTCTGCAGCTTGCCGTACATGAAGTGGTAGACGATCAGCGGGCGGTCGGGGGCGGTGAACAACCCGCTCAGGGTGACCTCGCGGACAGGTGTGTCGCCGGCGTCGAGGCCGGCGGGGCCCTCGATGAAGACGTAGTCGTCGACGGGCGGCCCCTGCGGGAGTGCCCGCCGCTGGGCCGCGACCTTCTCGCGGTGGCGCATGAGGTCGATCTCGGCCAGGCGCAGCTCTTCGCGGGCGGCGAGGTAGCCCGCTGATTCCCCGGCCAGTCTGGTGTACCGCAACATCGCGTCCTCCTGGGGTGGCCATCCCCCCGGTCCCCGGTCCCCGAACCGGTCCTTCAAGTCTATGGCGGCTCCACGCCCGACAGCTCGTCCGACACTCCGCGCTGACGCGACCATGCCGAACGAGCTGCCGTGCGAGCTACCGGACGAGCCGGGGACTAGCGGACGTAGAGGTCGTACCAGCCGTAGATGGGCACCAGCTGGCACTTGTACTCGTTGAAGCCCTCACGCACATACTGCGCGCCGACGTCCTTGCACCTGGACTTGCTGGTGTATTGGCCGATGTAGACCCAAGCGGCCTCAGCCGTGGGGCCTTGAACGGTGGTGGCCTGAATGGTGGTGGTGGCCTGAGCCGTAGCGGCCTGAGCGGTGGCGGCCGTTCCCCCGACCGCCAGGATCGCAGCTCCGATGGTCAGGAGAGCTGTACGCGTACGCATCTGTGTCTTCCTTCTACTGAGGTGGGCACGATGGTGAAGCAGGGAGATCATGTTCGACAACTCCACGCGTACGCAAGGTAGTTCGAAATATTGGCTCCAGGTTTTACTCGATCACGTCCCGCGAGCTCCTGGAGGAGTGCGGCGGGACCTGCTGCCCGAGAAGGCCGGCGGCGAATACACCTGGCCCACCGACCGCACCGTGGCCTGTGTCCGCGGTGGCGGGCAGGCCGTTGACCTCCGTGTATGCCATCCGCCCACGGTAGGGTCCGGCTCCGCGTTGGGCGGTTGTTAGTCCCGCGTTAGCAGTCGGTTAGCCCCCTTCGGCAGGGTCCTCCACGAACGGCCTGCTCGGCCGTCGTCGTACATGACTCGCGGTGTGGGCGGGCCTCGGTCCGCCGGTGCCCGAACGTTCCAGGGAGAGGACGCATCTCGTGATATTCGCCGTTGTGGGGCTGGTCGTGGTCGGCGTCGTCACGGCGCTGAACCTGGTGGTCCTCCTGGTTGTGCTCCGCCGGTGGCGCGAGCTCGAGACCTCCGGCGGTGGCCCGCAAGGCCACAATTCGGCCAGCTTGGGAGAGTCCGGCATCCAGAGCGGCGGCCGGATTCCGCGTTTCTCCGCCAGGGCGCTGGACGGCACCGAAGTGACGGAGCGAAGCCTGCTCGGCCGGGAGGTCCTGGTCGGTTTCTTCTCGCTCACCTGCAAGGCCTGTGTCGAAGCCGTACCGCATTTCGCCGGGCACGCCGAGCGGCTGCGGGCCACCGGGGGGACGACCCTGGCCATCGTCCACGGCGTCGACTCCGCGCAGAGCGAGCTGGCCGCGATGCTGAGTGCCGCGGTGGACGTGGTGATCGCCGAGGACTCCGAGGCCGAGCTGTCGAAGCAGTACGGCGCCAAGCACTTCCCGAGCCATGCCCGGTACGGCCCCGACGGCGTGGTGACCACGGCGGCCGCCGGCGTTTCCGCCCTCCGGAGGGAGCTGGTCGCCTCCTGAGTCGGGGCGGACAGGTGACCGGCGCCGCCGGCCGCACTCCCGCCCCGTACAGAGAGTGCACATGCGCGTTCGCGGCAGGCGCCACCTGCTTCTGCCGCTCGCGCTGTGCCGACGGAGCCCGCGTCACGCACCGCGGTGCCTGGACCCGCGACGACAAGGGTTGTTGATCTCCCGCGTGGCCGCGCCCGCAGGGGCGGCCACGGGGTTGCGCACAACGAAGAAGCCCGTCACATCATCGAAGGAGATGCCATGTTCCAGACTCTGACCCGGCGTGCCACCCGCGCCGTCGAGGTACTGCTGCCCAAGGCGACCGCCGACGCCGCCTGCCCGCCCGACCCGTACACCCAGTGCAAGTACATCAACGGAGTGTGCTTCTGTCGCAGGTGCTCCACCAACGGGGCGTGCGTCACGCACTGCGGCGTCTGGGAGTCCAAGAGCAACAACTACTGCTGATCTGCTACTGCTGATCTGCCGCGTGGCCGCTCCCTCGGGGGCGGCCACGCCGCCGCACCACGTCCCCCAGGAGCTCCCGTGCTGTACGTATCGCTCGCCTGCCGCCTCACCCTGGCGGCGGTGATGGCACTGGCGGCGGTGACCAAACTGCGCTCTCCCGGTCGCTTCGCCGCCTCCCTGGCAGGTTTCGACTTCATACCTGAGCGGCTCCGGCGCCCCCTCGCCGTGCTGGTCCCGGGCGTGGAACTCCTGCTCGCGGCCCTGCTGGCGCTGCCGAGCACCGTCACGGCCGGATTCTTCGCCGCGGTGCTGTTCTGCTGTGGCCTGACGGCCGTCCCCGTGCTCGTGCTCGCCCGGGGGAAGCAGGTGAGCTGTGCCTGCTTCGGTGCCAGTGACGTTCCCTTGGGCGGCTGGCACGTCGTCCGCAACTCCGTGCTGCTGGCGGCCGCCGGTCTCGGAGCGTTCCTTCACGTACACCTCGGCGACGGTCCCACAGCGCATCCGCCGGGGATCGCGCTGGCCGTCGCGGCGGCTGCCGTGCTCACCACCCTGATTGTCTTCACCGATGACATCGCCGTGCTCTTCCGCTCCCCGGCCGTTGCCGGGGACACCGGCCGGTGAGACGGCGTCGGCTGCGGAGGCGTCGGCACCGGAAAGGACTCCCGTGGAATACCTCGTCGCAGGACTCGTTCTCGTCGCGGCTGTCGCGGCGATCAACGCCGCACTGACGCTGGCCGTGATGCGTCGCTGGCGCGAGCGTGTCAGCACCCCACCGGCCACGGCACACAGCCACGGTTCCGTCGAGCCGGATTCGGACCCGGATCTGGGGATCGCGGCCGGAGCCAGGATGCCCGCCTTCACCGCGGTCACCGCCGACGGCGTGACCGTCACGCGCGACGATCTGGCGGGACGGGAGGCCCTGATCGCGTTCTTGTCACTGGACTGCTCCGGGTGCGACGACAGCCTGCCCGCCTTCGGCGAGCGCGCTCGCGAACTGCGGGCCGCGGGAGGCATCGTGCTGGCCACGGTGGTCGGGATCGACGCGGCCGAGAGCGAACTGGCCTCCCGGCTCGCCGGTATCGCGGATTTCGTGGTCCCGGAGTTCCTGGACGCGCCTGTCAGCAACCACTTCGGAGCCCGCTACTACCCGGGATTCGCCCACTACGGAGCGGACGAGCTCGCCATCGCCGCCGGCATCGGCATGGAGGGGCTGGCCAAGTCCGCGCAGCCGTCGGCGTTGTGACCGCGGACACCGGGACCGCCGAGAACACCGAAACCGAACCAGCCACCGGCACCGGCACCGGGCTGACTGCCGACGCCTCCGTGCCGCGCGGGCTGAGAGCGGCCTACGCGCTTGCCTGGCGCGCCTGTCCCGGAATACTGATCCTCCAGGCCGTGATGGCGGTCGTCGGAGGCACGGCGCCGGTCGCCATCGCCTGGCTGATCAAGGCCGTTCTCGACGAGCTGTCCGGGCCGGGAGCCCGGTTCGCGCCCCTCGCGTGGATGGCCGCGGGCATCGGCGGCCTGGGGATCGCGATGGCCGCCACATCGGCCCTCACCACCTACGCGGCGGGGCACACCCGGCGAGCCATCGGCCTGTACGCCCAGGACCGGCTGTTCGCCGCGGTCAACCGGCTGCGTGGGCTGGCAAAACTGGAGCAGCCCCGCTTCCACGACCGGCTGCGGCTGGCCCAGCAGACCGCCGAACACGCTCCGGACCAGCTGGTGGGCACCGGTCTTTCCACTCTCCAGGGCACCCTGGGCATCGTCGGATTCCTGGCCACCCTGGTCACGATCAGCCCGGTGATGGCGGGCGCTGCCCTCCTGGCCGCGGCACCCGCGCTGGCCGCCCATCTGATGCTGAGCCGCAAACACGCCGGGCTGCTGTGGAGCACCAGCCCGGGCATGCGGCGAAAGCTCTTCTACCAAATGCTGCTGACGGATCTTCAGGCGTCGGCGGAGGTACGGCTGTTCGGCCTGGGCGACTTCCTCCACGGCCGGATGCTCACCGAGCTGCGCACGGCCAACCGCGCCGAGGACCGGCTGGAGCGCGGCGTCGTACGCGTCCAGGTCTCCCTCGCCGTCCTGGGAGCACTGCTCTCGGCCGGGGGCCTGCTGTGGGCGATGCACGCGGCGGTCTCCGGGAGCATCACCCTCGGCGACGTCTCCGTCTTCATCGCCGCCCTGGCCGGCCTCCAGTCCGGACTGGGCATGCTGGTGCAGAACATCGCCCTGGGACATCAGGCCGCCCTGGTCTTCCACCACTATCTGACCGTGGTGGACGTACAGGACGACCTGGCCACCCCGTTGCGGCCCCGGCCGCTCGTACCGCTGTCCCGTGCCATCGAGCTGCGCGACGTGTGGTTCCGCTACGGCGAGGACTCCCCCTGGGTGCTGCGCGGCGTGAACCTGACCATCCCGCACGGCGCCAGCGTGGCCGTCGTCGGGCTGAACGGCGCCGGCAAGAGCACCCTGGTCAAGCTGCTCTGCCGGTTCTACGATCCGCAGCGCGGCTCCGTGGTGTGGGACGGCGTCGACGTCCGGGACGTCCCCGTGGAGGAGTTGCGGCAACGGATCGGCGCCGTGTTCCAGGACTACATGGACTACGACCTCACCGCCGCCGAGAACATCGGGCTCGGCGACCTGGTATCGATCGACGACCGGGACCGCATCCGTGTCGCCGCCGAGCGCGCCGGGATCCACGAGACCGTGGAGCGACTGCCTGCCGGTTACCGGACGATGCTGAGCAGGGTGTTCCACGCCGGAGACGAGGAGGACGCGGACGGTGACGCGGAGGGGGACGGGCAGGTGGCCGGCGTCCATCTGTCCGGCGGCCAGTGGCAGCGCCTGGCGCTGGCCCGCGGTCTGATGCGCCAGGGCCGTGATCTGATGATCCTCGACGAGCCCAGCTCCGGCCTGGACGCGGTCGCCGAGCGCATGGTCCACGACCGGCTGCGGGAGCTGCGCGCGGGCGCCACCAGCGTGCTGGTCTCCCACCGGCTGAGCGCCGTGCGCCGGGCCGACCGGATCGTCGTCCTTCAGGACGGCCAAATCATGGAGAGCGGTGACCACGCCTCTCTCACCGCCTCCCCGAACGGCGTGTACGCCCGGCTGTTCCACATCCAGGCGGAGGGCTACCGCGACGACCCGGACCCGGGACCGGTCTCGGTCCCGGCGGCGACGGCGGGCGCCGGATGAGCCGGAGGGCTGGTTACGCCGCCGCGGCGGTTCTCGGCATCGGGGCCCTGGGGGTGGCGCGGCGGCTGCTGTCCACCGTCACCGTGCGGGGCGGCAGCATGACCCCGACCCTGCAGGCCGGCGACGTGCTGCTCGTACTGCGGCACCGCCGCCGGTGCCGGCCCGGCACCATCGTGGTGGTCCAGCGGCCCGACCCACATACGGGGTGGAGCGGCCCGCCGGACCGGTCCGGGGCCGACGGTTGGTACGTCAAACGGGTCGTCGCGGTGGCCGGTGACCCGGTGCCGCCCTGGGTGCCGGCCGTTCCGCAGAGCCGTGTGCCGTCCGGCATGCTGGTCCTGCGCGGCGATCATCCCCGCTCGGACGATTCCAGGCGATGGGGCTTCTGCCCGGCGGAGCAGATGTACGGGGTGGTGCTCCTGCGGCTGCCCGGCCGCCGGGCGGGCGACGACGTCGGTGTCTGACGGCGCCGGTGTCTGACGGACCCGGTGTCTGACGGATCCGTTCCGCGTGGGGGTGTGGCACCGGGAGACCGTCGGACCAGTCGGTCCGCGTCTCCCCGTTGGCAGTCAGTCCAGCGCCCGCAGTCCCCGCAGGCTCCGCTCGACCCGCAGCGACAACCCGTATCTGCGGCCCAGCGCCAGCGAGCGTTCCCAGGCCTCCCTGGCAGCGTGCCGGTCGCCGCAGTGCAGGTGGGTGCGGGCGAGGGTATCCAGCGTGTCGGCGGTGCCCGCGTGATGCCCGAGGCGCCGCCGTATCCGCAGTCCCTCGTCCAGCGCCGCGAAGGCCTCCTCCGGACGGTCCAGCGCGCGCAGGGCGTCGCCAAGACTGGTCAGCGTCGACGCCGTGCCGACGAGGTTGCCGCGCTCCCGCCATAAGGTGAGTGCCTGCCGGTGGCGCGCCTCGGCCCCGCTCGGATCACCGGCCGCCAGGAGCGCGTCGCCCATGTTGCCGAGGACGTTCGCGATACGCTCCCTGTCCCCCGCCTCGCGATGCAGTTCCAGAGCCCGCTCCCCGAAGGCGAGAGCCTGGCCGAACTGCCCCAGTTGCCGGTACACCACGGACATGTTGGTGCACAACGACGCCTGCCCCGCCGCGTCACCGGCCTTCTCGAAGTAGGGCAGGGCGGTCTGCAGATGTTCCAGGCACAGGTCGGAGCGGTGGGCGAGCCCGTGAGCGACGCCGAGCCGGCTGTGCAGCCACCCCTGGCCGAGCAGATCCTCGTGCTTCTCCACACAGCGCAGCGCCGCCTTCAGGCACCGCTCCCATTCCCGGGTCCACCAGAACGTCTGGGCGTAGCCGAAAAGGCCGGCCGCCATCCGCCAGGCCAGGTCCGGACGCGCGTACCCGGCCGCCAGCCGGATCGCTTCGGTGAGCGCGGGCAACTCCCGTGCACACCAGTGCAGCGCCTGCTCCTCGTCGGCGAACTCCGGCAGCGGCGCCGCGATGTCCGTGTCCAGGGGCGGCAGCGGCGGGGACTCCGGGGCCAGGACGGCATTCGCCTTCGCCACCGCCGCCGTGTACCAGGCCAGCAGCCGCAGCCGGGCGGCCTTCCTTGTCTCCCGCGGCTCTTCCTCGTGGGCCCGCTCGACCGCGTACTCGGCCAGCAAGTCGTGGAAGGTGTACTGGCCGGGGCGCGGGGTCTGCAACAGATTGGCGTCCACCAGGGCCTCCAGCAGGTCCCGGGTCCTGTTCACCGGCTGGCCGAGCAGAGCCGCGGCCGGCTCCGCGGCGAGCACAGGCCCGGACCACAGCCCGAGCATCCGGAACGCACGCGCCTGCTCCGCTTCCAGGGGCAGCGGGCTGTCCCGCATGGCGACGTAACTCATGGCGAAGGTGTCCTGGACCGCGACTCCGCCGGCGGACAGCGCTCGCAGCCGCCCGCGGCTGGAATCCAGGCGCTGCGCCAGCGTCGTCAGCGGCCACGCGGGCCGGGTGGCCAGGCGGGCACCGGCGATGCGCAGCGCGAGCGGCAGGCCGCCGCAGGCGGCGAGAATCGCGGCCGTCGCGTCGGGATCGGCCCGGACGCGCCGGGAGCCGCAGAGGGCGGTGAGCAGACGGCGCTGTCCCTCCATGTCCAGGGGGCCCAGCAGCACCCGGCCGGCGTCCGGTACATCTGCCAGCGTGGAGCGGCTGGTGACCACTACCGCACAACCGCCGCCGCCGGGCAACAGGGGCGCGATCTGGGCGGCGTTGCGGGCGTTGTCCAGCAACAGCAGCACGCGCCGGCCGTGCAGGACCGAGCGGAACTGCGCCGCCCGGTCGTCCGTGTGCTCGGGCAGCGGTTCCTCGCGGGCGCCCAGGTCGGTCAGGAAGCGGGCGAGCAGTTCGTGCGGTTTCCGCGCGTCACCGGCGCCGAATCCGCGCAGGTCCGCGTAGAGCTGACCGTCCGGGAACGCGGTACGAAGCCGGTGCGCGGCGTGTACGGCCAGCGCTGTCTTGCCGATGCCTCCCATGCCGGAGATCACCACCAGGCGCGGGGCGGAGAGCGCCGGGTCGGGCCGCAGCATGGCGATCAGCTCCTCGATCGCCCCCTGTCTGCCGGTGAACTCAGCGGTGTCGGCGGGGAGCTGAGCCGGTATGGGCCGCGGCGGCCCGGACGCGGTCTCGGCGGCCGCCGACTCGGACGAGCCTGCCGTGGACGAGCCTGCCGTGGACGAGCCGGGCTCAGTCGGGCCGGGCTCAGTCGGCGCGGATTCAGTCGGCGCGGATTCAGTCGGCGCGGATTCGGTCGGCGCGGATTCGGTCGGGCCAGGCTCGGGTGCCGACCGGTCGGGCGAGGCTTGGGCAACCCCCTGGTGAGCGGTCAGGATGTCCTGATGGGTCTCCTGGATCGCGGGGCCGGGCTCGATGCCGAGTTCGTCGATCAGGGTCCGGCGCAGCCGGTGGAATACGGCAAGGGCTTCGGCCTGCCGGTCCGTACGGTGCAGGACCATCATCAACTGCCGGTGGAACGCCTCCCGCAGCGGGTGCTCCTCGGCCAGTCGCGCGAGCTCGGGCGCCAGACCGCGATGGCGGCCCAGGTGCAGTTCCGCGTCGAATCGCCATTCCAGCGCCTGTATGCGGGCTTCCAGAAGCTGCTGGATCTGCGGCCGTACCTCGGCACCGGCGAGGGTCAGGTCCGGCAGGTCGGCCAGCGGCGCACCACGCCACAGTTCGAGGGCCCGGGCGGTCTCGCGGCCGACCATCGCCCAGTCCCCCCGCAGCCGGCCGGCGCGGGCGCTGTCCAGCCGGTCCGCGAACAGTTCACTGTCCAACTCTCCTTTGCCGACCGCGAGCAGATATCCGCCCGGCACCGCGCGCAGCCGGGACCGGCCCTCCTCGGTGAGGAGGCGCCGCAGCCGCGCCACGTGATTGTGCAGCGAGGCGCTCGCGGTGGCGGGCGGGTGCTCACCCCACAGGACGGCTTCCACGGTGTCGAGCGGGACCATGCGATTGGGCTGAAGCAGGAGTGCGGCCAGCAGTGCCCGGAGCTTGGCGCCGCTGATCGGGCGCTCGGCAGCGCCGTCGTGAACGGTCAGCGGGCCGAGCAGACCGAACCACATGACACGCCTCCGGACAACAGGGGCATGGTCGGCCCGTGGGCTACGGGGAGTAGATCCGTTGGCCGCATATTAGTCGGCTGCCTGTCCGGGCGCGTCAGGATCTTGCACGTCCGTCGCGCCCGGAGTGTGGCGCATTCGCTCGCTGACTGTGGGAAAGCCTGGCGTGGCCCGTTCAGTCCTCGGCCAGGCGTCGTGGCTCCGGCCCGCGTGCCGCCGGTTCGACGCGCGGGCGGTTGTCGCGCAGTCGAACGGATCGCCCGTCAGCGCGGCGGCGAGGCCGGGGAAGGCGAGGAAGTGGCTGCCTTTGCGCTCGTACCGGGCAGTGGGGCGGCGGTAGCCGAAAAGCCAGGAGATGGTGCGGGCGATGAGGTCGGACCTTGGTGGGCCTGCGGCAATGGTGGGCCCGCGTCGACCGCCGATGGCCTGCCGTCAGCTCTGCCGGCCGGCCAGTTCGCGCACTTTCTGGTAGCCGCGGTCGTCGTGCCGGATCCTCACCAGTGCGTCGATGAGCCGTACGAATCGCCGGTCGTCATCCACCAGCGCACGCAGGGAGTCCGGGTCATGTCCCAAGTCGAGGCGGTCGGCTGCGTCAAGCGCCTTCTTGTCCGCGAACGGGCTCAGTTCCTGCCACAGCAGCTGAGCCTCCCGGAAGAAGGCATCCACCACGCCGTCGTCCACGTTTGCGAAGTGCCGGAGCAGTTGCCGTTCCCGCTGCGGGTCCTTCTCCGCGTCCTCGCGCAGTTCGCCGAGGTCGCCTCCGTGATCTTCCAGCAGGTGCAGTGCCGCGTCGGTCATCGCCGTGCTGATGCGCTTGCGGTCACCCTCGCGGTACCCGGCGTCGGCGAGCACCTTCGCGATCTCCGCGGTCCCGGCCTGCCGTACCTTTCCCGCGGTCGACCAGTTGCGACCGCGCAGGGTCATGAGCGTGCGTACGGCTGTCTCGGGGGCCACTCTGGCGTCCGTCAGTGCGGCCAGCTGCAGCAGCTGGAACATCGTGTGCGGCTGATTCTTGAGACGGATCTCTGCCTCTTCGGCAAGGCTGTGGTGCCCGTACCGGTCCAGCAGTGCCTCCACCAGTTCCTTCTTCTGCTGCTGAGCGTGCTGCTGAGCCATGCGTCCTCCTCACCGGGGCCCGGGACTACCGGCCGGTATCCGCCGGCAGTCCGGGCCTCGCGATCGAACCATCCCACCGTGGCCTGGGAGAAGGTGCGACGCCGTCGGTTGAGGGATGCGCCACGTCCGGCTTCGGCGCCGGGCCGGAGACCTGCGCTCGCGCCGCAGCGACGCCCGGCACGCCGTCCCGGGCACGTTCACCCCTTGCCCTGTCCGGTCTTCTTCTTCAGACGTCGCCTCTGCCGAGCGGTGACCGTCTTGCGTCCGCTCTGTCGTAGGTACGCTTCCTCGCGTCGTGCGTTGTCCATGGGCCCTCCTCCCAGTCGTCAGGTGACGGCGCCGGTGCTTCGGCGAAGAGCACTCCGCACCGTCAGGAGCGGAGCACGCGCGTCACCTGTTCGGTTCTGCGGCGCTGATATTGCCCAGGGCGGAATCCGGGTCGCGCTCGAGGGCCAGGTCCACCAGGGCGACCAGACCCACCACGCAATCGCGGTCGGCGTCGACCACCGGCAGACGGCGGACCGCTGTGGCCCGCATGAGGTGTACGGCATGGTCGATCCGGTCGTCGGGAGCCACGGTGACCAACGCGGACAGGTCACGGTCGCTCACCAGGCCGCGCAGATGGCCGTCCTCCGTCACCAGCGCCGCGCCGATGTCCTCGTCGCGCATGCGGCGGGCGACATCAGTCACGTACGCGCGAGGGCTGGCCTGGACGGGCGGGGCCGTCATGACTGCCGTACCGTTTCTGCCATTGGGACCTCCACAGAAGGCAGGTCGAGACAGGACGCCGACGCCTGCGCCGTATGTTCTTCGCGAACAGTTTGCTCTCGCCCGGCTTCAGCTGCATCCGGAGCGGCATCAGCCCTTTCGGCCGCGGGTTCCCCTCAAGGCGGCCCCGAATCACCTGAGCACGGCAGGTCCGAACCGAGGACCTGGACGACAGGTGAGTGGCCTGAGCGCGTCGGCCGTCGGATGGGGCCATCCGCCTCACAGCACGACCGTCAGTACGCGGTCCAGCAGCTCAGCCGCGGCTTCCAGCGCGGCCACCACCTGGCTACCGGCTGGTCCCGAACCCTGTGCGTTCCGCCGGGAACTGCCGACGCCGATCGAGAGGCATGCGCTCGTGGATCAGCTGATCATCGAGCTGGTCCGGCACTCGGTGGCCGAGGAGAAGTACCTGTATCCCGTCGTACGCAGGGTGCTCCCCGACGGAGACACACTCGCGGACAGAGCACTCGAGGAGCACACGGCGGCGGAGGAGCTGATGAACGCCCTCGACGGAGCCCATCACTTCGACGCGGCCCAGCTGGACACTGCCGCCCGGGCGCTGATGACCCGGGTTTATCGGCACTTCCAGGACGAGGAAGCGGTCGTCTTCCCCCGGCTTCGTGCCGCGCTGTCGGCACAGGAGCACAAGCTGCTCGCGCCGGGCACGGCTTTGGTGGATCGCGTATGCGACTGGCTGTCCGGAAGAACCACCTGAGCCAAGGACGTCCCAGGGAGGATCTTCCGTGTAGCCATCGGCGCCGCGGGTACTCCGTGGGGGCCGGAACACGGCTCATCCATGGCGTGAGCCCTGCGGCCCTTCGCACAGCACACGCGGCACCGGGCACTACTGGAGGCAGGATGGTCAGCCATCAGCATCTGGTCGAGAAGGTCGCGTCGGGCACGGCTCACCGATACCACCGCGGCCGACGAGATCGTCCACACCACCAGGCCGGCCGACGCCTTGAAGGACGTCGCGCGCCACTCGGGCGGGACGCCGGAGCAGGCGCTCTTTCTGACGCGGACCGTCCTGTCCCAGGTGGCGGCCGGGGAACCAAAGCTGACAGCCGACCTGCAAGGGCCCTCCCGGACGAGTTCGGCACGCTACTCACCGCGCCCGACGCCACCCCCGAGCGGTCGAGCACCGCCACCGAGGCTCCGGCTCCGCTGAGCCAGGACGAAGTCGACGCGGCACTGAGACGACGGCGGCCGGGGTGGACCGGGACACGCACCAGCTGTCCCGTGCCATCGCGCTTCCGGCCGACCGCGTTCCCGTCCTGCTGCACCAAGTCGAACTGACCGCGAACGACCGGATCGACGACGCCGTCATGGCGGTCGGAGCCGGCTCCTGATCCACATGATCCATCCGGCCCCGGTGGACAGCTGGCGCACTCGGTCAGCCAGGCGGCAACCGCGCTTCCTGGCCCACCATGCCACCCAGGAGGAAGCAGAACCGTGAACCAGCCACAGCACCCCGCCCACCGGTATCCGCGGCCCGAGTTTCCCTCCCAGGACCAGCCGCACCCCGGCTGGACCGGCCCCATGGACCCACCCCCGGACCACGGTGAGGACTCCTACCGGGGCAGCGGCCGGCTCGACGGCCGCAAGACCGTGATCACCGGTGGGGACTCCGGCATCGGACGGGCGGTCGCACTTGCGTTCGCCCGCGAAGGCGCCGACGTGCTCTTCACTCACCTGGACGACGAGGAGGACGACGCACGGCAGACCGCCCACTGGGTGGAGGACGCCGGGCGGCGCGCGGTGCCGGTCTCCTGCGACGTCCGTGAGGAGGCCAACTGCCAGGCTCTGGTCGACCGGGCCGTGGATGAGCTCGGCCGCATCGACGTCCTGGTGAACAACGCGGCCTATCAGATGTCCCAGCCGGAGGGCATCGAGGCCATCTCCACCGAACAGTTCGACCGCGTGCTGCGCACCAACCTCTACGGCATGTTCTGGCTGTCGAAGTTCGCCCTGCCGCACATCCCCGAGGGCGGCAGCATCATCAACTCCACCTCTGTGCAGGCGTACAAGCCCAGCCCGCACCTGCTCGACTACGCCATGACGAAGGGCGCGATCGTCACCTTCACGCAGGGGCTGGCCCAGATGCTGATCGAGCGGGGCATCCGGGTCAACGCGGTCGCGCCGGGCCCGGTGTGGACGCCGCTGATCCCGGCGACGCTGCCGGACACGGTGGAGTTCGGCAAGCAGTCGCCGCTCGGCCGCCCGGCGCAGCCCGCCGAAATGGCCCCCGCGTACGTCTTCCTCGCCTCGCAGGAGGCGTCCTTCATCACCGCGGAGATCGTCAACGCCACGGGCGGGACACCCCTGCCGTAGAGCACCTCACCGTCCGATCGCTCCTCCTCCTGCGCCGCCTCCCGCACGGCGCGCAGCCGGTCGTCGCACCGCTCGCGCCGGTGTTGGGAGACGCAGGCGGTAGTCGGCCACCGGAGGTCACCGCCGGGATTCGACGGCATCAGCTCTCACGTGACGGATACGCGGGTGTCATGAGCTGGTGGCAGGGCCGTACCATATGCGCCGGCCTGTGAGACGCCGGAGCGCACCGGCTACTCGCAGCACCCGTCCACGTGCAGAGTGGAGGGCACACCATGAGAGAAACCGCAGACACCATCACGATCCTGACCGAACAACACCGGGAGCTGCAAGGGGAGTTGGAGCAAGTACAGTCGCTGCCCACCGGAGATCCCCGGCGCCGGAGCGGCCTGAAGGGCGCCGCCGTCGCTCTGGTGTGCCACTCCACGGCCGTGCGGCTCCTGTACGGGATCACGCGTTGGCGGGTGCCAGGCGGCGACCGACCTGCCCGGCCGGGTGTCATGGATCTCGTGCGCGCCGAGGAGACCATGAAAGACCTGGAATTCACCGACGACGACAGCGGTGAATTCGACCCTCTCCTCCGGCGGTTGATCATCAGGGTGCGCCGCCACATCGACCAGGCGGAGACGATCGTGTATCCACGACTTCACCAGGAACTCCCACCCGATCTGCGGGAAGACCTGGCATACGAGCTGCGCCGGATCGAAGCCGATGCCACCGCCGTCCGGGAGATGGTGGAGCGCTGGGCCCGCCGGGACGTGATCGACCGCGTACGGGTGATCCTGGCCGAGCGCTACGCGGATCGACGGGCAGGCATCGGTGAGCCCGCAGGGCTCGTTGATATCTCGGCCGACGAACGGGAGTGGTCGGGCATCTAGAAACCCTCTCGGTTTGATCGACGCCCTTCGGGAAACTCCTCCCGGGGCCGCTGCAGCCGCCCGGCCGGATCCACCGTCCACCCGGAGAGACCTCATGCGCATCGGGATCATCGGAGCCGGTCGGATCGGCTCCACTCTCGCCCGGCACTTCGCAGGCATCGGCCACGAGGTGGCCATCGCCAACTCGCGCGGGCCGGAGACCCTGCAGGATCTGTCCGCCCAGATCGACGGATCGGCCAGGCCGGTCCACGCCGCGGAGGCCGCCCGGTTCGGTCAACTCGCGGTCGTATCGATCCCTTACGGGCGGATCGACGAACTGCCGGCCGCGGAACTGCGCGACAAGGTCGTCATCGACACCTGCAACTACTACCCGGACCGTGACGGCCACGACCCCGAGCTCGACGAGGACAGGACCACCTCCAGCGAGAAGCTGCGTGCCGCCACCGGCGCCAACGTCGTCAAGGCTTTCAACGCCATGTACTGGGAGAACCTGCGCGACCGTGGACGGCCCAAGGGCCATGCGGAACGGCTGGCGATCCCCTTGTCGGGCGACGACGAGGAGGCCAAGGCGGTGGTCTCGGGCCTGATCCGCGACATCGGATTCGACCCGGTGGACGCGGGCCGCCTCGGCGGAGGCGGGCGCAAGCACCAGCCCGGCAGCGCCGTCTACACAGCCGAACTGTCGGCCGCGCAGATGAACGCCTTGCTGCACGGGTGACGGGCTTCACGCCACCCTTCGCCCTGCTTGCCATTGGCGTACGCGGGGCTGAGTCGGTCCGCGACGGGCGGGCGGCTCGCCCTCAGGTGTCCTGGTGGTCGCCAGTGGCGGATACCCCGGATGCCCCGGATGCCCCGGGTTCCCTGAACTGCTGTGCGAGAGGACCGCTGCCGTCCGCGTCTCCGTGGTGAACGCCTCTGCGGCGGCGCCGTCCTCGACTGCGTGACGGGCCCCCGTCTCCAGGACCTGTCGGCCGATCGGGCAAGTTTCTTGTCGTACTGGCGACAGGCGGGTCAGCGGCCGGGTGGTGCGGCGGAGGCCGGTGTGCGAATGGTGCGATGACGGCAAGCATTGACATGTTCACAAAGCGTCCCTATGGTCCAGGCCAATACCTTCCAACACCCGGAACCGTGTTCCCATTTGTGAATGGAAGAGGTCATCGGATGGCGCGATCCAGAACCGCCCTGCTCAGTGTTCTCGCTCTGCTGGCGGGCCTGCTGAGCCTCCAGCTCACGGGCCCGGCCCCCCGGGCAACAGCAGCACCAGCCACCTTCACCCACCCCGGCGTGCTGGTGAGCCGGGCCCAGCTCGACCACGCCCGGTCGAAGGTGCAAGCCGGCCAGCAGCCCTGGAAAGCCGCATACGACGCCATGATGGCCAGCTCCTACGCCTCACTGTCACGCACCGCAAAACCGCGGGCCATCGTGGAGTGCGGCTCCTCCTCCAACCCCAACAACGGCTGCACCGACGAACGCCAGGACGCCATCGCCGCCTACACCAACGCGCTCGCCTGGTACTTCACCCGCGACAGCAGATACGCCATGAAATCCATCGAGATCATGGACGCCTGGTCCGCGGCCATCACCGACCACACCAACAGCAACGCCCCGCTGCAGACAGGCTGGGCCGGATCCACCTGGCCACGCGCCGCCGAGATCATCAAGTACACCTACGACGGCGGCTGGCCCAACACAGGCCGCTTCGCGACCATGCTGCGCAACGTATACCTCCCCGAAGTGATCAACGGCGCGGCGACCAAGAACGGCAACTGGGAACTGGTCATGACCGAGGCCGCGATCGGCATCTCGGTCTTCATCGAGGACCGCGCCAGCTACGACAAGGCGGTCAGCACCTACCTCGCCCGCGTCCCGGCGTACGTCTACCAGACCAGTGACGGCAACCTGCCCAAGCCACCCGCCAACAGCAGCATCGACACCAGCGCCGAAATCATCAAATACTGGCAGGGCCAGAGCACCTTCACCAACGGCCTCTCCCAGGAAACCTGCCGCGACTTCGGGCACACCGGCTGGGGCATCGCCTCCATTGCCGACATCGCGGAGACCAGCCGCATCCAGGGCCAGGACCTCTACCCCAAGATCCAGGACCGACTGCGCCACACGCTGGGCTTCCACACCTCCTACGAGAACGGCACCGCCGTACCCTCCTCGCTGTGCGACGGCTCGATCAAGACGGGCCTCGGCCGGGTCACCGAGGTCGGCTTCAACGCCCTCCACAACCGCCTTGGCATCAGCATGTCCAACACCCAGAAATACACCGAAGCACACCGTCCATCCGGCACAGACAACTACTTCAACGCCTGGACAACCCTCACCCACGCCAACAACCCCAACTGACCATCCCGGGCCGCCGCGCACAGTCGGCCAACCAACAGACAAAGCCCTGCGGGACGGCAAGGAACTCGGCTCTTCCAAAACTTCGGCGGCGGCCGGCTCTCCGTCCAGCAGCAGGACAGTTGATGATGAAGTGGCGGGAGGAGAAGCAGCCGAACCCGACGGTGGCAAGCCCGCGGTGACGGACTTCGAGGAACCGGGCGGAGCCGCCGGTGAACCGGGTCGGGGAGGAACATCTGATGCCGCAGGCCGCCCTCGTCCTGGTCGAACTGCGAGAGCTCGGGCCCGGGCAGGGTCCGGATCGCGCGGCGGACCCGCTCGGTGACTGCGTATCCGACCCGAGCCGGCGAAGGGGCAACCGCCGGCGAGTTGCCCGTCTGACCTGCATGAATACTGAAGTTGGTTCGGTCAGCGCACCTTCGATCCCCCTCGCGCTCGCAGGGTCGCCACAGCCGGACCCGACCACCGCCGCACCGCATCACGCGGTCAGGCGTAGTCCTGTTCCGCCTCGCCGAAACGGGCCAGGGCCAGGGCGCCTACGATCGCGACCGCGAACCCGGCGACGGCCACCGGCGCAAGACCATGCCGGGTGTCGTCGCCGAGCCAGATGACACCGAACATCGCGGGCCAGACGGTTTCGCCGATGACCATGGCCCCGGTGGCCGCGGTGACCGAGCCGGCCTGGACGGCTTCGATCAGCATCAGGTAGCCGGCGATCCCGGAGAGAATCACGGCGTACACCGCCGGCTCGGCGAGGACCCCCGGCACAGTGAACTCCGGCAGCAGCCTCGCGGCCACGGCGACCAGTCCGAAGCTCAGGCCCGCCAGGCCACCCAGGACCGCCGCCCGGTTCCGCCGGATCCGTGCGCGCGCACCCACCGCCCAGCCGACGAGAGCCAGTCCCACCGAACCGCCGAGTACCGCCCAGCTCAGCGTCGCGTCGCCGTCGCCGCTGCCCTCACGCCCGGCGGCGACCACCAGCAGCGCGAGACCCAAGCAGACCGCGACGACGGCGCCCCACTCCGCCCGCCGCAGCCGGATGTGCAGGACGCGCGAGGCGACGATGGCGGTGACCGCGAGCGAGGAGGCGACCGCTGCCTCGACCAGGAAGAGCGGAACCGAACGCAGCGCGACCAGTTCGGCGAGGAATCCCAGCGTGTCCACTGCGACCCCGGCGATGAATGGCCACCGGCACATGGCCCGTACCGGACTTCCCGGACCCATGCGTGCCCCCATCGCCTGCAGTACGGTCGCCGTGCCCATGCAGACGGACGCGCAGAACGCCAGCAGCAGACCGAGTCCCATACCGGGCACCGTAGAGGGCTGACGCCATGTCAGGCTGGGGTGGAAGGGCGTGTCCGAAGACAGCCGGCGAGGATCGGCATTCTCCTCACTCCGATGGCGGTCGCCCTGAGAGCCGGACGGGTCCCCAGCAGACCGCGTGGCGACACGTGCGGTCAGGTCGTGCGACAAACGGTGGCATGTCCGTGTCACCGTTGGTTTGTGTCAGTTGGGACTTGCCGCCGAGGCGGTGTCCGAATGCCAAACTGAATGTGAAGGTGCAGTCAGGGCGAGAGTAAGCCTCCTTCGGTGGCTCGCTGCCCAAGTTGGAATCTGCTCTGAGCATCCAGTCGAGCGGAGATATCAGTGATCATGCGGCGTTCAGTGCGGAGTGATATGCCAAGTTTGCGAGCCGCACCTCCGTCGGTCATTCCGTGGGAGAGAAGTCGCAGCAATTCTTTTTCCTGCGGTGATATGCAGCCCACCACGGTGCGTGACTTCATCCCAGTAAGGGGGGTAGCCGATTCCCATACAAGGCTGAAGAAATCGCAGAGCGCTGAGACTACACCTGGCTGCTCGACAAGGATCGCGCCCTGTGAACTGTCGTCTGGGTTGATGGGTACTAATGCAAACCGGCGGTCGAGTATTTGGAGTCGCAGAGGGAGCGTGGGAGTCGTGCGGGTTTCTCCGCCTTTTTCCGAGAGCCAAAGAGCATGCTCGAGACTTCCTGGATCGTTACGCACGCTGTCGAGGTATATCGTCTTCATGACAACGGCGCGCGCGAGGAGCGAATCGGCGAGCGGTCGACTGGCCGCTCGGTTCTCAGCTGTCTGCGGGCCGCCGGGCGCGAATGCGAGGGTTTCTTGTTCTGTGGCTGCGACCAGCTCATCCATACGTATCCGGACAGCCTCGACGCTGGTGAGCAACTCGAATCCCTGGCCCCGACCGTATGAGTACTCCGATGTGCAGTCACTCGCCAAGCGGGCGGCTGCGGCACGGATCTCTTCGATCTCTTGTTGTCTGCGCACAAGTTCAGCCTGTCGCTCCGCCAGAATTACCTGAAGTGCAACTTCCGGGTTCACGGGCAGCAGCAACTCAGGGTCTTGCCAGGAGCTCCTGACCAGGGCCAAGTCGGCAAGGGCATCGAGCGACTCGCGGACCTCGGCCTCCTGAAGATTGAGGGCTCCGGCGATTTCGGAAACCGAGATCCCTGGTTGTTGAATCAGCGTCCGGTAAACCGAATCAGCTGTCATGTCCAGGCCCAATGAGTCGAGCATTTCCCTCCCCAGAGCGGTGCCGCCGATATTACAAGCTGTACCAACCATGGATTATCAATGCAGGCCCCTCATTCCGCAAGACCGGGCTTGCCCGAATGAACCCTTTTGTCATTAAGGTGCCCTATGTACATGGTTCACGTCGTGGCGAGCTGCGCCGAGGGGCGGTCGATCGCCGACCCGGATCTGCTGGCTGCGGCATTTCGACGGGCTGACGAGAGGTGTGGCAGGCTCGAGCACGTCCGCATTCACGTATCCGGAGCGGGCGCGCGCGGCGTGCTTTTCCTCAGCGGAATGGCACCCGAAGCGGCTCAGCAATATTGCCGGGAGCTGTTCGAGCAAGCCGTCATGGGACATCCCGAGTTGACTGGCTGGTCTTTGTCCCATTGCGCCATGCTGCCAGTTACCTGAAGGTCCGCGTGCTGACCCTCGTCGAGACCGGCTCCCGCGCCGATCGGCGCGGCCATCGGACGTGGCCCCGGACCTCTTCGAACTCCTGGAGGAGGACATGGTGCTGCTTGCGGACCGGGGGCGCTGTCACGCTGCCCCTGGTCGCCGATCCACCCGCCGGCCCCTACGTCTCGGCGTGAACGTGAACGTCCGCACCCTCGAACTCACAGCGTGATCAACTTACGCTTCGCGGCACGGCATGGATGTGCCACGGACTATATATGCGCAGGGAATCGCTGGTGCCCACCGGTTCACCCGGAAAGAATTGGACCACCAACTTCCGAACTACCCTAGAAAGCAGGGATGCTTGTGTGCATCAAAGATGGTCTGCGTTTCCTGGCGGCAGCGGTTCTCGGCTCGGTCGTATTCCTCTCAGTTGCCGCGCAGCACAGCGGCTCGGTGGGCTACCGGGCAGACGGACCGGCCCCGGTGAAGCTGATGAAGGACGTTGGCTGGCAGTAGGGCCCAACCCTCCCAACCACAGAGGCCAGACGGCGGCGGAACATCAGCCGGCCCAGCGTCCGCTCCACCGCCCACCTGCGCGGAAACGGTGTACCCCCCTGCGCGGACGCGGATTGTGCGTCGATGCTCTCTGCATCGATGACGCAGACCGACGGTTCGGTGCCGTGACCCTTGCACTGGCGTAACAGACGTCGCAGCAGGCCGGTCGGGCGGGCGGGCGCCCGATGTCCAGGGGGTCGGCCCAACGCGGCAGTGCCGCGGCCTCGTCCGCACGGCACCGCGCGTTTCCGTACATCAACGGAATCCAGCACCTGGGCTATGCGGTCGGGTCGATACTTCCGACGTCCTCAACGTCTGGGCCACCGGCGAGCATGGGACCCGATTCTGACCGACTGGTGCCATGACACGTAGCTGCCAGGAAGGTGCCCCTCGAAGCGCACCGAATTGAATTAATAATCGCAGTGCACGCGAAAACACTTCCTCCTGAGCATTCTGTGTTCATGAAAGAGGTATGCGTATGACTAACTCCTGGTTGGCTGGCCGCCAACAACCGGTCAGGTCCGGAGAAGTCTGTGGGGTGGCGGAGTGAGCGGAACTCGTACGGCCGCGCCTCCCACCGCAGTCCGTCGACCGCCGCTCGCGGAGACAGTAGTCACGGCCGACCATCCCGATATCCTCCCGGCTGAACTGACGGCAGCCGCGAGGAGAATGTCGCTGCAACTGCCCGAGGACCTGCCACTGGACACATGGTGTCGGATCGGGGACCGAATTCTGTCTGTATCGGACTCGTCCGCCTGGTGGATCGGCGACTGGCTCGTCTTCGGCCAGGAGAAGTACCGGGACCGGTACAAGCATGCGATGAAGGAAACCTCGCTCGACTACCAAACGCTGCGCAATTACGCCTGGGTGGCAAGAAAATTCCTGCCGTCCCGCCGGCGAGACGATCTGACCTTCCAGCACCACATGGAAGTCGCTGCTTTGACGGAGGATGAGCAGGACCATTGGCTCAATTTCGCGTACCGACTCAAGTGGTCGAGGAATGAACTGCGCAAGCAGATCAAGGCCAGCACGGCACCCGATGAAATCCTGGAGCAGACCCCAGATGTCCAGTTGCACCTGAAATTCGACAGGCGCCGGTTCAAACGCTGGGAAGAGGCTGCACGTGAAAGCAGCCAGGGTCTGGCCGACTGGATGTCGTCCGTGCTCGATGCTGCGACGCGGGACGACATTTCTCGGTAATCGCATTCCATGGCTGCCATAGCAGTGATGCGTGATCATCAAGCGACATGAATGGCGGAACAATGTTGGAAACCGTACGTGGCACATCCGGTCCGCTGGGCGCAGAGTCCCTGGAGTTGCGGGACACAGAGCTGATCGAGACCTGGCAGGAGTTCCAGCTGTCGGCGATGCCGGAGCTCATCAGCGCCATGCACCTCTGCCATGCCATCCACGCCCTGGCCGATTCCGGCCTGCTGGAACGTCTCAGGGGTGGCCGACAAACCCCGGGAGCAAGTCTCCTTGACGGCATGAACCAGCGGATCGCTTCGAACGTCCTGCGGTACCTGGTCCTTCGCGGAGTGCTGGAGGAGTGGCAGGGCTCCCATTCCCTGACCCGGCGTGGCGAGATGCTGACCTCCGAGATATCGCTTGCCCGGCTGGGCTTCTATGTAGAGGCGTACGGGCCGGTTGTCCACCGGACCAGTGATCTGATCACCGGGCGGGCCGTCTACGGCAAGGATGTCCAGCGAAGCAACGGCCCCCTGAGCCGCCACTGCGGCACCGTGTTCGCCAAGTACTACACGCCGATCATCCTGGAGGCCATGCGGGACCGTGGCGCGAAGCGCATCCTGGACCTCGGCTGCGGTGCGGGGCAGCTGCTCGTCGATGCCTGCCTCAACAACTCTGAGATCACCGGGGTGGGCTTGGACATAGCACCCGCCGCCGTGGAGGTCGCCCGTGAACTCGCTCGCAGCCATGGCCTGGAGGATCGGCTCGAGTTCGTCGTCGCCGATGCCTTCGATCCCCGGACATGGCCCGAGGTCTGCTCCGGGGCGGACGTCATCAGCGGTATCGGTGTCTTGCACGAGCAGTTCCGGGACGGCGACCAAGCCGTGGTGAAAATCCTGGATGCCTACGCCGACGTCCTCACGGGCGAGAAGATGCTGCTGATCGGGGAGCCGGAGCCGTTCTACGACGACCGCGAGAACGACTCGGACTTCTTCCTCATGCACGTGCTCACCGATCAGGGATTCCCGGTGGACAGAGAGGAATGGTCCAGCATCTTCGAGCGGACGCGGCTGACCTGCCGCCGTATCCTCACGCGTGCCACGGCGGGACCACGTATGTGCTTCTACGACCTCGTACCGAAGAGCTGAATCGTGCGCACTGTGGCCGTGGTCGGTACCGGGTGATCGGTACATCCGTCGGTTTGGCGCCGCGGGCGCGCGGGGTCACCACGTATCTGGCGGACCGGGAGGCACAGGTGTTCGCGGACTACGGCTGTAGGACTGGTTCGTCCCGGACGACGCAACGCCGTTGGCCCGGGTCCCGGACGGCGTGAGGAGCCCTATAGGGGCGTGAAGCCCGAAAAGCCGAGGAGGCGGCCGTGATCCAGGACCGGATCGCGGCCGATCTCCGTCGTGCCCGCCGGCCGCCCCGGCCGCGACTCAGCAAGCCGTTCAGCGGCTCGCCCACAGGACGTTGAGAGGTACCTGGATCTCGTTCCACTCGACCAGCAGCGCCCGGCGCTCGTCCGGAGAAAGGATCTCCGCCGCGCTGACGGGCAGATCCGGGCCGGCGGCGACGGCGCGGACCAGCCGGTCAAGCCGGCCCGCGATCGACTGGGCCGTACCGCGGTCGAACAGATCGCTTGAGTAATGCAGCGCCCCGATCATGCCAGCGGCTTCGCCGGCGGCGGTTGTCTCCTCCGCGAAGGTCAGCGCCAGGTCGAATTTGGCGGCTCCGGTGTCAATCTCTGTCACGGAGACGTCGAGTCCCGGCATGTCCATTTCGAGAGAGCCGGCGTTCTGATAGGCGAGCATGACTTGGAACAACGGGTGATTGCCGAGCGAGCGAGTGGGCTTGAGCTCCTCGACGAGCAGATCGAACGGTACCTCCTGGTGGGTGTGAGCCAGAAGGTTCTTCTCCCGGACCCGCAGCACCAGTTCCCTGAAGGTCGGGTTCCCGGAGGTATCGGTACGCAGCACCAGCGTGTTGGTGAAGAAGCCGACCAAGTCGTCGAGTGCCTCGTCCATCCGGTTGGCGAAGGCCGCGCCCAGTGGAACGTCATGCCCTGATCCCAGCCGCGTCAGCAGAGCGGCCACCGCAGCCTGCACCTGCATGAAAACGGTCGTGCCGGTGTCTTTGGCCAGCGCGACGAGGCGGGCCTGCGTCTCCTCGTCCCAGCCGAAGGGGACACGCCCCCCTCGGCCCGACATGGCTGACGGCCGCGGCCGGTCCGTCGGGAGCTCCAGCAGCTCCGGAGCCCCCGCCAGCTCTTCGCGCCAGTAGCCGACATGAGCGGACATCTCGCTGTCCGGATCGTGCCGGTCGCCGAGCACGTCCCGCTCCCACACGGCGTAGTCGGCGTACTGGACCGGGAGCGGCTCCCACCGCGGCGCGCGGCCGGCGTGGCGGGCGGTGTACGCCTCGGACAGGTCCCTGGTGAGCGGGGTGACGGACCAGTCGTCGGTGGCGATGTGGTGGACCAGCAGCAACAGGAGGTGTTCGCGCGGCCCGCGCCTCAGCAGGGTCGCCCTGAAAGGTGGTTCCGCACACAGCTCGAAAGCGTGGGCCATCTCCTCCCGAAGGGCCGACCCCGTCTCCTCCGGGGTGACATCACGCAGCCGTAGCTCGGGGCGGGCCTCGTCGCGGCCGAGGATTCGTTGGTGCGGCTCGCCGTCCGACTCGGGGAAGACGGTGCGCAGGCTCTCATGGCGTCCGGTGACGTCCGCGAGCGCCGAGGCCAGTGCCGCCCGGTCGAGGTTGCCGGAGAGCCGGAGCGTCAATGGAACGTTGTAGGTGGGCTGCGGTCCGTCCAACTGGTAAAGGAACCACAACCGCCGTTGTGCGAAGGACAGGGGAGTCACAGCGTTTCCCGCTTCTGTGTGCGCGGCCGTATCGACGGCCGGGACTTGCGTGCGCCGGTCAGCTGCTCGGCGAGCGCGCCGAGCGTACGAGCCTCGAATACCGCCCGGATCGGCAGTTCCACCCCGAAGGCCGTACGGACCTTGCTGATCAGCCGGACAGCGAGCAGAGAGTGCCCACCCAGCTCGAAGAAGTTGTCCTCGACACCGGCGTGGTCCAGGCCCAGCACCTCGGCGACGAGTCGGCTCATCCGCTCTTCCTGCGGGGTACACGGAGCCAGGAGGCCACTCGTAGCGGCGACGGGAGCCGCCAGCCGCTTCCGGTCAAGCTTGCCGTTGACGGTGAACGGCAGGCTGTCCAGCACGACGAACGACGACGGCACCATGTAGTCGGGAAGCCGGTCGGACAGATGGCGGCGCAACATGCCCGGCAGCTCCCCGGGTCGGGCGTGCCGGTCGTCCCGGGGTACGACATACGCGACGATCCGCCGGTCGCCGGGCCGGTCCTCACGTACGATCGCGGCCGACCGGGCGACGGAAGGATGCCCGCCGAGCACAGCCTCGATCTCGCCGGGTTCGACGCGGAAACCGCGGATCTTGATCTGTTCATCGGCCCGGCCCATGAACTCCAGATGTCCGGTCGGGGTCCACCGGCCCAGGTCCCCTGTGCGGTACATCCGCTCGCCGGCGTGGCCGAAAGGGTCGGCGACGAAGCGTGACGCGGTAAGCCCCGCACGTCCCAGATACCCACGTGCGACGCCCGTGCCCGCCAAGAAGATCTCGCCGGTGACCCCGGGCGGCACCGGATTCAGCCACGGGTCGAGAATGTACGCGGCCTCGTTGAGGTCCGGCCGTCCGATCAGGACCCGGCCGTCGGGCCCCGCCATGGCACAGGGCCACCTGACAGAGTCGACGGTCGTCTCGGTGGTGCCGTAGGCGATGAACATCCGCCGTCCACGCGACCACTGACGGACCAGGGCGGGAGAGCAGCGCTCTCCCCCTGTGATGATGGCCGTCGATACCGGGACATCGTCGGCAGACAGCGTTTCCAGCACCCCGACCGGCAGATCCGCGTGCGTAAGCCGCTGCTCGGCGAGAAAGCCGGCGAGGGCCGGGCCGAGCCTGCGCTCCGCAGGGATCATCACCATCGTGCCGCCGCACAGCACGGACATGGCCATTTCGCTGAGGATGACGTCAAAACCCGGGGAGACGAACTGGGAGGTCCTGCTGCCGGGTCCGGTGCCGAAGACTCCGGACACCGACGCGACCAGTCCCGGCAAGTTCCGGTGAGGGACCACAACGCCCTTGGGACGGCCGGTCGAGCCCGAGGTGTAGATGATGTAGGCGGCATGCGACGGCAGCAGCGGGCTCAGCCGGTCGTCGTCGGTGAGCCGGCGCGGGGACAGGCCCGCCAATTCACGGACGGTGGCCCGGTCGTCCACGAGCACTGAGGGTGTACCCGCGGAGACGGCCGCGCCGGTGCCAGTATCGGTCACAGCGAGGACCGGAGCCGCGTCCAAGAGCGTCAGAGCGATGCGCTCGGCCGGGTGGTCCGGATCGATGGGCAGATAGACGCCTCCCGCCTTGGCGACAGCGAGCAGGGCGACCAGCCATTGCGCGGACCGCGGGAGGGCCACCGCCACCGCCCGCTCGGGGCCGGCACCGCGGGCCACCAGCAGCCGTGCGAGCCGGTTGGCCTGGGCTTCGAGTTCGCCGTAGGTCAGTTCCCCGGTCTCCGAGACCAGCGCGACCGCTTGCGGAGACCGGTAGGCCTGGGTCTCGAAGAGATCCGCCAACGTTGCCTCCGGCAACTCTCGGCCGGTGTCGTTCCAGCCGGTCAGGACACGATGCCGTTCCTCATCGGAAAGGATGGCGACCGAGCCGATCGGCTGGTCGGGGTCGGTGGTGACCGCTTCGAGGAAGCGTACGAACCTGTCGGCGAGGCCGACCGCGGTCTCCCGGTCGAACAGGTCGGAGCTGTACTCCACAGAGCCGGTCAGGCCGTCGCCCGCACTGTCGTACAAGTCGATGGCGAGGTCGAACTTCGCCGTTCCCGTAGTGAGGGTGACCGGCCGGATGCCGAGGCTGGGCACGTCATCCGCGCCGGGCAGCGCTTCATTATGGCTGAGCATGACCTGGAAGAACGGGTTCCGCGAGAGCGAGCGCGCCGGATTCAGTTCCTCGACCAGCCGCTCGAACGGCACGTCCTGGTGTGCGTACGCGGCGAGGTCGGTATCCCGCACCCGGGTTGCCAGTTCACGCATGGTGGGGTCGCCGGACGTGTCGGCGCGCAGCACCAGGGTGTTGACGAAGTAGCCGACCAGGCCGTCCAACCGGGCGTCGGGGCGGCCGCCCACGGCGGTGCCGACCAGGATGTCCGTGCCCGCGCCGAGCCGGGTCAGCAGGGCGGCGAGCGCCGCGTGCAGCACCATGAACGGAGTGGCGCCCGTACTGCGGGCGAGCTTCCGCGTTCGGGCATACAGTTCCGCTTCAATCGTGAATCCGACCGTGCCGCCCAGGTGCGACGGGACAGCGGGCCGTGGACGGTCGACCGGCAGGTCCATCATTTCCGGTGTGCCGGCCAGCGCCCCGCGCCAGTAGTCGATCTGACGGGAGCCCAGGCTCGACGGGTCGGCCGCCGCGCCGAGCCTGTCGCGCTGCCACGCGGCGTAGTCGGCGTATCGCACCGGCAGCGGCTCCCAGCCAGGCGCCTCGCCGCCATGACGGGCTGTGTAGGAACGCAGCAGATCCCGCATCAGCGGTGTCATGGACAGACCGTCGGTAGCCAGGTGGTGCATCACCACCAGCAGCAGGTGTTCCGTGGGCCCGGCGGAGATCAGGATGAACCGGGACGGCGCGACCGCACTCAGCGTGAAGGGACGGCGGACAGCCTCCGCGGCAGCCGCCTCCAGCCCGTCCGGTACCGAGGTGACCACCTCCAGTCCGGGATGCCGGCTGACCGGGAGGACCAATTGGTACGGCTGGCCCTCATGATCAGGAAAGCTGGTCCGCATGGTTTCGTGACGTTCCACGACGTCCCGGACCGCTTGGCGCAGCGCGGGCAGGTTCAGCGTCCCCGACATCCGCAGCGCCAACGAGGAGTTGTAGGTCGCGCTCCGTCCGTTCAACTGATCCAGGAACCAGAGGGGGCGCTGTCCGGCGGACAGCGGTGCCCGCGCCGATCGCTCCACCCCAGCCGTGAGGTCCGGCACGACCTCGGCCGGCCCGGCCCCGTCGAGCAGGGCGGACAGCGCCTCGACGGTACGCCCTCGGAAGAGATCGGCGGGCGTCGCCGCCACGCCGAGAACCGCGCGTACCCGGCCGATGAGCCGCATGGCCAGCAGGGAGTGCCCACCGAGTGCGAAGAAGTCCTGATCGATGCCGACCGCGGGAATCCCCAGCTGCTCCGCGAACAAGCCGCACAGGACCTCCTCCCGGGGCGAGCGCGGTGCGGCTCCGGCCGACACCGGGGCCGGATCCGGGACGGGCAGACGGCCGGTGTCCACCTTGCCGTTGGGGGTCAGCGGAATGCGGTGCAGGGATACGATCGCGAACGGCATCATGTACTCGGGCAGCCACTTGGCCGCGTGCACGCGCAGCGCTCCGGCGTCGACGGGCTCGCCGGGCTCGCCGGATCGCGCGGGAACGACATAGGCGACGATCCGCTTGTCCCCCGGCCGGTCCTCGCGCACGATCACCTTGGCCTGGCCGACACTCGCGTGTTCGGTGACGACCTGCTCGATTTCACCCAGCTCGATGCGGTAGCCGCGCACCTTGACCTGGTGGTCCGCCCGTCCGAGGAACTCCAGCAGGCCGTCCTTCGTCCACTTGCCGATGTCTCCCGTGCGGTACATGCGGGAGCCCGCCGCCCCGAACGGGTCAGCGACGAAGCGCGTAGACGTCAGTCCGGCCTGGCGCGCGTAGCCACGGGCCAGGCCGGGGCCTGCCACATAGATTTCACCGTGAACTCCGGCCGGGACGGGACGCAGCCGGTCGTCCAACACGTACATGCTCACGTTGTCCATGGGCCGGCCCAACGGCAGTACGCCCGCCGGTATCCGCACACCGGGATCAATGTGGAACTCCGAGCAGTTGACGGTCGTCTCGGTCGCGCCGTACACGTTCAGGACCTTCACCCCCGGGTGACGGGCCCGCCATTCGTCAAGCACCTCGCCCTGCAGGGCCTCGCCGCCCAGCATGAGTTCTCCCGAGGGCGACAGGCTCTCCGGCAGCTCTGCCAGCAGGGGAAGAGCGCTCGGTGTGGCCTTGAGGAAATCGCATCCGCGGGGAGCCGCCGGGAACCGTGCTGTCTCGGTGTCGAGCGCGCCCACCCAGACGCGGCCGCCTACGGCCAGCGGCACGTACAACGAGGTGACGCTCAGGTCGAAGGAGACCGACGCATGCCACAACGAAATTCCGCCCACACTGCTGTAGGAGCGGGAAGTACAGCTCAAGTAGTGGGCGAGTGAGCGGTGTTCGATGATGACGCCCTTGGAGCGGCCGGTGGATCCGGACGTGTGGATGACATAGGCGGCGTTCGTCGGCCGCAGGGGCTCCCGGCGCTCGCCGTCCGAGAGTGTGGCATCGGAGAGGCCGGCCAGGGCAGTGGCCGTAGCGGGTTCGTCCAGCAGCACCACGGCGGTGTCCGGCCCCGCACCGCGGGTCGTGACCGGGGCCGCCACCCTGGTGGTGAGGACGCACACAGGCCGTGCGTCGGCGAGCATCGCGGCGATACGTTCGGCCGGGTAGTCGACGTCGACGGGGAGGTAGGCGGCGCCGGACTTGAGGACAGCCAGCAGTGCGACGACCAACTCGGCGGAGCGGGGCAGCGCCACCACGACCACCGCGTCGGGTGCGGCTCCGCGTGCGACGAGAAGGCGGGCGAGGCGGTTGGCACGGAAGTGGAGCCCGGCATAGGTGAGGTCTGCGTCCGGGGCGGTGACAGCGAGGGCGTCGGGCGTGCGCAGGGCCTGGGCCTCCAGGAGCGCGAGAGCGGTCCGCTCGGGCTCGGGGCGCGCTGTGTCATTCCAGTCCCGGAGCATGCGCAGTCGCTCACCTGGTTCCAGAATGTCGATGGAGCCGGCCGGCCGGTCGGGCGCGGCCGTTCCTGCGGTGAGGACACGCTCCAGGCGGCGGGCCAGGATTTCGGCGCTCGACTCGTCGAACATCGCTGCCGCAACGCTGAGTTGTCCGGTGAGGCCGGCGGCGGCCGCGTCGATGATGCGCACGTCCAGGTCCGGCGCGTACCCGGCTCCGTCGTGGTGCGGGCCTGCGGCACCGCAGCGCACCTGGGTCAGCGCGTGATACTGCCCGGAGCGGCCGGTTGGGGCCGTTTCCAGTACCTTGCCGAGGGGAAGCGCGTGCGAGCGTGCCGACCGTTCCTGCTCGCGCACCCTTCGTACCAGGTCCCGGAACGACGGGTCACCGCCGGTGTCCACGCGTAGCACCAGCACGTCGTCCCGCGCCGGACCCGTCACTGTTCCGATCGGGAGGTCTGTTCCCGCGCCCAGCCGGGTCAGCAGGACTCCAAGGGCCGCTTGAACCACGGTGAGTGCTGTGGCCTCTTCCTGTGCGGCGATGTCGTCCAGAGCCTTGAGGTGCTCCGGCCCGATGGCGAACGAGGCCGTAGCGCGTGGACCGCCGGGCTGGGCGGGCCGCGGGCGGTCCGTGGGCAGTTCCAGTAGTGCCGGGACGTCAGCGAGGCCGCGACGCCAGTAGGTCAGACGGTCCATTGCCGCTCCCCTTCAGAGATGTGACGCGCACGTCTGTGGCCAGAAGTGGCGAAGTAGTTGATGTCGCGCTTGATCGACGCGATGAATACGTCCCCTGCCCCGTCGCCCGTCATATCGAGGCGGGACCTGTTGAAGTCGGCGGAGGCACCCGAGAGGGGGATCCGGCCCGCGTCGAAGTAGCGGATGGCCCCGCCGCTGTCCCGCTTGGGAACGACCTGGGACAGCGCGTGAATGCTCGCGCTGAAGGGGATGTCGAGCTGTCCGCGGCGAAACGCGGTGTCGATGTCGTCCAGCAGGTTGCTCCCGCTCAGGACTGGTTCGACGATCTCGCTCACTTCGCGCTGGATCCAGTACTGCTCCTCCGCGACGCGTTCCTCGTCCAGCGTGACGAAGTCGAGAAATCCAGAGATGGCCATCCTCGAGGTCCTGACGCCGTTGACGTTCGCCGTCAGGTCGGGAATACCGTGGGCCTCTTGGCTGGTCTTGTTGATGATCTTCGCGGCCCCGCCGAGCCGTCCGGCCAGGGCGCCGTAGAGGATCAGCGCGTCGGCCGTCCCCGCGTCCGCGGGGAAGACCCCCATGAACTGGTGCAGGACCGGGAAGACCTCGACGTCGGCGGGCAGGTAGCGGGCCGCCAGCTCCGCAATCGACCGCAGCGCCGCGACGTCCTGGTGGATCTGCCCGCCTTGGGGATACGCCGGGGAAAGGCAGCGCACCCCCGAGGCGGCCGCCGCCATGGCCTCCAGCAGGGTGATCGCGAGGCTGATCGACGGAGGGACGAGAACCGCGGTCAGCGAGCCGAAGAACTCCCGGTCGACGATGACACCGGCTTGTGCCAGCTCGCCGCACATCTGGTCCACTCGCTGCCACGCGCGCAGCGACCGGGCCAGCGGCACATCCTTCGCATAGGGCAGGTTGTACGTGACCCCACCTCCTTCGAACGAGGTGATGCCCGACGCGACCGCTACCGCGAACAACTCGCGGGCGTCCGGCGAGCCGTGCCGCACCTCCAAGGGGGCCCGCACACTGTCGTTCAGCTCCCGGCCGCGCTCCCAGCCATGGGCGACCAGCGGGTAGCCGTTGAGGCGCCGTGGATCCTCGCGCAGCGTCATGGCGGCTGTGGCGAAATGCTTGAGCCGGGTGTGGGAGTCGATTGTGACGGTGAGTATGTCCGGTTCGGCTCCCTCTTCCAGGCCACGCAGCAGCGCGAGCATTTCCGCGTGTCCGCCGACCCCGCACCGGGGCTGGACGGCCGGCGTGCCACTGCGAACCGCCTCACGGAGGACGTCATGGACGGTTCTCTTCCGGCTCTGGGTGAGGTGGCGGACGATCTCCTGGCCGTCCGGGAGCCGGGCGGTGACCTCGGGATCCAGTTGGAGTGCGGCCAGGTCAAGCATGCAACCGCCCCGGGACGGGGGCAGCGAGGTGGGCCCTGATCGCGTCGAGCAGAGCGGTGAGGTCATCCGGGTCTTCGACAATGTGGTCGACTCCCAGGGCGCGCAACTCCCGTATATGTGTGTCGGTCTTCCGGCTGCCTACGGAGAGGTTGCCGCCCAGGACGACCGGCACCCGCAGCCGGCCGGACCGCCGCAGCGCGGGCAGCCGCCGCAGGTCCTCGTACGCGTGTCCGTTGAGGCTGCCGATGATCGCCGCCTCGGCGCCCGGGTACGCCTCCAGCGCCTCCGCGAACTCCTCCAGCGGTGTGCAGACGCCGAGGTTGATCACAACGAATCCGTCCAGCCGCAGACGCATGGCGATCAGATGGTTCGCGACGGCATGGGAGTCGCTGGCCGCGACTCCGAGGATGACCAGCCGCTCGTCACGGTGTTCCCTGTGCTGGGTCATGGGGTCCTCCGCGGGTGAGAGAAGGCCGGCGCGTCAGGGGTGAGCTCTCCGAGCCGACGGGCGATGGTGGAGCCGATCCGGGCCAGGGAGTCCGGCCGCATCATGTCCAGGTGGCCGCACGGGACGTGGTGCTCGTCGATCGCACCGGTCACGAAGGGGCGCCAGTCGGCCGCTTCCGGCGGATTGTCCCCCCGCTCCTCCGTCGCCGTCACGAACGTGAGGTCACCGGTGAACGTTCCGGGTACGAACTCACGCATGAGGCCAATGTTGTTGGTCATACAGCGGTGCACGGCCTCGGCCTCCTGCCGGTCGAGATCGACCGAAACCCCGGCCAGGCGGCGGAGCCGGGCAACCGGGCCGGAGTCCTCACCCGCGACGTCCCGTGCGAACCGGCCGGTGCTCGGGTGCCGTTCCACCGGGTAGCCGTCCAGGACGCACAGCAGGCCGACCGTTTCGCCCAGCCGCTGCAACTGGACGGCGACCTCATGGGCGACCAGGCCGCCGAAGGACCAGCCGGCCAGGTGGTAAGGCCCCTCGGGACGAACCGAACGGATGCTCTCGACGTACTGGGCCGCCATATCCGCGATGGTGAACAACAGTTGGCCGGCATCACCGAGCCCGGGATCCTGGAGGCCGTACACGGGGTGGTCCCGGCCGATATGCCGGGGCAGACCGGCGTAGCACCAGGCGGCCCCGGCCACCGGGTGGATGCAGAACAGGGGTGGCGCCGTGCCGGCGGTGCGCAGCGGAAACAGCGTCCCGAAGGCGCTGCTGCTGCCCACTTCGCCTTCCTCGCCGAGCACCATGGCCAGGCCGGCGGCGGTCGGCTGGTCGAACAGGCGGCGGATCGGCAGCGCGACCCCGAATACGGACTTGATCCGGCTGATCAGCCGCGGCGCGAGGAGCGAATGACCGCCGAGGTCGAAGAAGTTGTCATCGACACCAGCATGGGGTACGCCGAGTACTTCCGCGAACAGCTCGCACAGCACACCTTCATGCATGGTCCGGGGAGCGCGGCCACGCACGCCGGCCGGCTCCGGGAGTGGCAGTGCGTGGGGGTCGACTTTGCCGTTGGGGTTGAGGGGGAGGGTGTCGAGGGTGATGTAGGTGGTGGGGATCATGTAGTCGGGGAGGTGCTGGGCGAGGTGGAGGCGGAGGGTGGTGGGGTCGGGGGTGTGGGGTGGTGTGGGGACGATGTAGGCGATGAGTTGTTTGTGGTTTGTTTTGTCGGTGTGGGGGGTGACGAAGCTGTGGGTGATGGCGGGGTGTTGGTTGAGTGTGGTTTCGATTTCGCTGGGTTCGATGCGGAAGCCGCGGATTTTGATTTGGTTGTCGGCTCGGC